>CALUQA010000075.1 GCA_944322775.1 uncultured Elusimicrobiales bacterium | reverse complement strand
ATTTATAGACGGGCTTACAAAATTTTGTATAAAATATCCGTATCAGTTTTTTAATTATTTTGATTGGTGGAACCTTTATGCAACAACAAACGATAGATGAAATCAAACAGCTTATTGCCGCCAATATTGACCTGGGCGGAAATGACATTTCCGGCTTTGGGGCCGATGACGCCATCTTTGGCGATACGGGCCTGTGCCTAGACAGCCTGGACGCGGTGGAATTGATTATGCTGTTGCAAAAGAAGTACGGCATTATCGTAGAAAACACCCAACAGGGCCGCGAAATATTCAAAACCTTGGGCACGCTGGCCGATTATATTGAAAAAAACCGTAAAAAATGACTTCTTCCTTTAAAGTACCGGTTGCCGGTCTGGGGCTTTTGTGTGCGTGCGGCAGCGATGTCTCATCGGCATTTGACGGGGCCCTTACGGGCCGCGCGTACTTTGCGTTGCCTGCTGCGCGCGTATGCAGCACGTATACGTCCAAATTCCCGGTATTTATGGTTCCGCCTGCCGACTGTGAAGGCAAACCGGCGGATATAACTTACAGCCAATTCTTTTTTGTTCAGGCCGCCAAACAGGCTTTTGCCCAGGCGGGCATAACCCCGCAGCAGTTAAACGCCAAACGGGTGGGCGTAGTGGTGGGGGCTTCGGTTCATCCGTCTTTTCACTGTTTTGAAATATACAAAAATTGGAAAACCGGCCACTTTACTTCCACCGATGTGGACGGTTTATATGATTATCTGTCCAGCCCGCTGGCCCAATGGATAAGCCAATACTTTGGCTTTAGCGGCCCGTTTCAAACGGTGGTGACGGCTTGTGCAGGCGGCACGGACGCCGTCGGCCTGGCCAAAAGCTGGATAGAAACCGGCCTGTGCGATGCCGTGCTGTGCGGCGGCACGGACGAAATAAGCCAAAGCCCTTATGACGGGTTTATCCGCCTGTTGGTGTCCACCCCGCAGCGGTGCAAGCCTTTCAGCAAAAATCGCACGGGCATTAACTTGGGAGAAGGCGCCGCAGCTTTATTGCTTACACATCCGCAGCTGGCTAAAGATTTACACCTGCCCTGCCAAGGTTATGTGCTGGGCTACGGCAACGCCGCAGACGGCTTTCACCCCACGGCGCCGCAGCCGCAGGGGCTGGGGCTGCAGCGGGCGTTTGCCTTTGCCATGCGCCAAGCGGGTTTAACCCCGCAAGATTTGGCTTTCGTCAACGTGCACGGAACGGCCAGCCAAGCCAATGACTTGGCCGAAGCTACGGCCTGCCAAGCCATACTGCCCGGGGTGCCGGTGTGGGGCTCTAAAGGCGTTACGGGGCACACGCTGGGTGCGGCCGGCGCGGTGGAAGCGGTGCTTTCTTTGCAGGCATTAAAAGAACGTATGCTGCCCGCCACCGTCGGCTTTGAAGAGCCAGACGAAAACTTGCATTTAATCCCTACGACGAAAAACACACCGATTGCCAAACGCTTTGCCGTGTCGGACTCGCTGGCGTTTGGCGGCTGCAATGCGGCGGTTGTGTTAGGAGCAAGCGATGCTGCCTGATTTGTATATAAACGGTTTTGCCTGTCTAAAAGGCGATGCGGACGCCACCCAATGCGCTCCGTACTTGGACGTGCGCAGCCTGCGCCGCGCCGAGGCCGTGTCCAAAAATGCGCTGTTGTGCGCCTGCCAGGCCTTAGCGCAAGCCCGCTTAACGCCGCAGCAGCGTGCCGACATGGGCATCAGCTTGGCGATGGGTGCGGGAGCTTTAAGCAGCACGATTAAATTTATGGACAGTATTGTGGAAGACGGGGACGAACTCTCTTCCCCCACGGCTTTTGCCAATTCGGTGCATAACTCCACCTCTTTTTTGCTTTCTTCTTTGCTTAAAATAACGGGCCCCTGTTTGGTAACGGGGCAAATGGACGCTTCTTTTGCCGGCGCTTTGCTGACGGCCCAACAGCTGTTGGCGCAAAACATGTGCCCGCAGGTGCTGGTGACGCTGGCCGAAGACGTGAACCCGTTGCTTGCGCAGGTGCTGCAAAAAGAGCCGCACCGTTTTGATCCCTATGTCTATCAGCCCCAGCTGCCGCCCGTGCGGGTGGCGGGGGCCTTGGTGGTCAGCGCCGCACCGACGGACACCACGCGGGCGGTGTTAAAAAATATCACGCTTGCCCGCACCGATGACACAGCCGCCCATACCCAACCGCAGCTTGCGGTGCAATCGTGCGCGCACAGCCTTTTATTGCTTGCGGATTATTTGCAGACGCCGCAAACGTTTGATTTGCAGGAACAATTTGCCGGCATGATTTTTGCTTTGCGCGGGGAGCCCTATGTTCACCCTTGAGCAGACCGAAGGGTTGATAGAGGACATTTTCCGCACGGAACTGGTTAAACAGCGCCGTGACGTGCTGGCTTTTTTTGATACGGCCGAGCCGATTTGTTTAGACGCGCTTTCCCCGCAGGTGCGGCAAGAAGCCACCCGATTGACGGGGGCTTTTTTTGCTTTTGAGCCGGACCCTTTTGCCTCTTTGCAAGAACTGGCCCTGCAAGCTTGCAATGCGTATGAAAAAAATCAGGCGGTGTATTTGTCCACTTCCGGCAGTACGGGTGCGCCCAAGCAAGTGCGCTATACGCGTGAAATGCTGGAAATAGAAGGCGCCTGCGTGGGCGGGCATTTTCAAACGGCTAAACGCCTGATTACGCTTACGCCGCGGCAGCATTTGTACGGGCTGTCTTTTGCGGTGATGTTTGCCTCTTGCTATCATATCCCGGCGGTGGCTATGGCGCCGCTTCCGCTGCAGCCGTGGCATACGCTTTTGCAGGCGGGGGACGTGGTGGCCGGATTTCCGCTGTTTTGGGAGTATTTTTTACGGGCGGGGCATACTTTTCCTGCCGGGGTGGCGGCGGTGACCTCTACGGCTCCGTGCCCCAAAGGCCTTTTTGAACGCTTGCAAAAAGCAGGCGCCCAATGCGTGCTGGAGCTGTACGGCGCCACGGAAACGGGCGGCATCGGCGTGCGGAATAAAGAAGACGCCCCCTTTGTAATTAATGATTATTGGGAACTTGCACAAGGGGTGCCGCCGCGCCTGCGCCGCAAAGGCATTGAAGGGTGGGTAGACTTCCCCGATGAAGTGCAGTTTGTGCCGCCGCGGGGTATTTTTCCGCTTAAGCGCATGGACCGCCTGGTGCAGGTGGCGGGGGTAAACGTGTCGCTTGAGCGGGTGGAAAAAGTGATTTTGCAATATCCGGCGGTAAAGGCCTGCCGCGTGCGCTTAATGCGCCCCGAAGAAGTCCAGCGCCTAAAGGCCTTTTTGGTGCTGAAAGAGGGGCATACCGCGGCGGAACTGCCGCAGCTGAGGCAATTTTTGCTGGCCAAACTTTCTTCGCACGAAATGCCCCGTGCTTTTACCATAGGGACGCAATTGCCCGTGGGCCCCATGGGCAAAGCCAGCGACTGGTAAAACGGTACAATGCCCTATGGGCACCAATAAAAAACTATTTTTATAATAAGCACACGAACGAAGAATATGTGATGGAGTCTTTTTCCATAATGTTTTACAAATAAATTTTATACCAGAACGTTTTGTGTTCGAAGTGGGCAAGGAGAAAAGAATTTATGAATGATTTTGTGATTAGAACAGCCGAGCAAAAAGATTTATCCGTTCTGGTGGCATTTAATAATGCCTTGGCTTTAGAAACGGAACATCGGGGCCTGGATATGCAGCGTTTGACCCAAAGTATGCAAGCTATTTTGGACGATAAGCGCAAGGGCGTTTATTGGCTGGCCTGTGACGGAGATAAAGTGGTGGGGCAGCTGATGTATGTGTTTGAATGGAGCACCTGGCGTAATGCAAATTTTATGTGGTTGACGGATTTGTATGTTTTGCCTGCCTATCGCCGCAAAGGAGTGTTTAAAAGTTTGTTCCGCCATGCGATGGCTTTTTATCACACGCGGGAAGATATTATTGGCTTTCGTTTTTATGTGGACAAAAGCAATACGGCAGTGGTGCCCTTGTATCACAAAGTAGGATGGAAAGAGTCCAACTACAATTTATGGGAAATGAAAAAGTATGAAGACTGATACGGCAGAAAATATTTTAATTGTGGACGGATATGCCACCGGCTCGCAGTATGCGGCGCGTATTCGCGCACGGGGCATGAAGCCCTATCACATCACCTCGGGCTGGGAAAAACGCTCCTCTTTTTCTGCCGATTTTATGGACAAATATATCAAGTCTCAGGTAGGGGGCTTCTATGAAGCCTGTTGGCGTATGCCGGACGATTTTGAACAACTGGTTAACAAACTGAAAGCCTATCATTTTAAAGCCGTCATTCCCGGCACTGAAACGGGCGTTATCGCGGCGGAAATGCTGGCCGGGCGTTTGGGCCTGCCGGTTAACCGGCAGGAGCTGCTGTGGGCCAGAAGAGACAAATACCAAATGCAGCAAGCCTTGCGCAAAGCGGGACTGCGGCATATTCCTTCCCTGTTGACAGAGTCTTTGCCAGAAGCCTTGGCCTGGTTTAGAGAAAAGGGCTTTAAGCGCATTATCATTAAACCTTGCCGCAGTGCCGGTACGGACGGGGTCGTGTCCTGCACGACTGAGGCGCAAATTGCTGCTTATTTCCGTAAATATTTAAATCAAACCGACGCAGCCGGCGAGCGCAACACCCGCCTGCTTTTGCAGCAATATATAGAAGGTGACGAAATGGTGGTCAATTGTGTTTCCCGCGCGGGCAAACACATTATGACGGATATTTTGCTTTATAACAAAGTACTCACGGAGCGCAATGTTCCTGTGTATGAAGCAAGCCGTTTAGTGCATAAAATAACTGCGCCGTATAAACAGGCGGTGCAATATACGTTTAAAGTGCTTGACGCGCTGGGCATAACGTACGGTTCTTCCCACAGTGAGATTAAATTGACCCCGCAGGGGCCCGTGTTGGTGGAAACAGGTGCGCGCATTATGGGCAGCATGCCGCCGCAATATTATGAGGCATTGGGTTACAATTTGATTGATTGGTCCTTAGACGCTTATTTAGACGACGAAGCCCATTTGGAACATGCCCAAAAAACCTATGCCCCCAAAAAACACTTTTTGGCCAAGTTTTTTATTTCGGACCAAGACATGCCCATAAAAGAAGTAACGGCGGAAAAAACCTTGGCCCTGCTGCCTTCTTTTGTGACGGCAAATTTTAATACCCTTCGCATTACCAAACATTTGCACAAAACGGTGGACATGCCCAGCAAACCGGGGGACTGCCTGTTGATGAGCCAGCGGGAAGAAGAGCTTTTGCGCGACTATGAAATATGCCGTCTGTTGGAAAAATGTGCCGATGGACTTTTGTGGCACGTGCGCGAAAAGGACTTGTCCGGCTTTGAAAAAAACTTGCTTGAACAGCTAAAACGGCGCGACTATGCGGCCGCTTTGGCCGGCCATCAGCTGGCGGGCTATCATATGCGGTATATGCAATATAAAAACACACAGCTCTATGTGCTAAACGAGCGCCTGCACCCTTGCCAGCCGGGGGAAAAAGGCGATATCTATGTGGCAGGTGCGTATTTGACCAAACGCCCGTTTAATTTGCCTTTTGTGCATGCGGAAAATTTTATCGTCAACCCCTATTACACCACCATTCTGCGGGATAAAAAACCCATGTTTCCTTTTTTGTACAAAACCGGTGATAAAGCGCTTGTCAATGCAGACGGTTCCTTATATTTTATAGACAAGCGCACTGGGGCACTGGTTCATTCCTTTGGCAAAGCCAAAAATAGGACGGACTGGCCACTTACCTATACGGAACGGCAAATGGCCGCAGAACAGCGCATGGTGCCCGATTCAAATGCCTATAATGCCAAATTTGCATTTAAAATTACCGGCAATTTAGATTTGGAACGTTTTAAAAAAGCGCTTAAAACATGGGTAAAGCGCTATCGTATATTTTCTTCGTATTATCCTCTTGAAAAAGGGCGCTTAACGCACCGGGTAATGAAAAACTTGCCAGTGGAGCTGAAGGTATTTTCCTGTTCTTTTGAACAAGCCCTGGAACAGGTGGAAAAATTAAATGCGCCCTATGATATTTCGGTGCCGCCTTTATATCGTTTTTTCTTGTTTTGTACGGGGCAGAACGAATATTTGTTTCACATCAACATTCATCACATTATTGCAGACGGCGTCAGTTTAATTAGCCTGATTGAAGAACTGTGGAAATTGTATAAAAATGAACGCGCCAAGCAATTTCATACGGAAGAAGATTTTTTTGACTATGCCGTATGGCAAAGTAATAATGATGACCATAAAGAAAAAGCGCAGTTCTTTTTGGATATGTTTAAAGACGGCGTTCCGGAAAATGAAATGCCCACCCGCTCTGCCCGCCCGGAAATTTTGCCTTATGCACAAGACATAAGCAAAGAATGTGTTTTTCCTATTGATAAAATAACCGCAAAAGCAAAGGAAATGGGCAGTTCGGTTGCTTTGTTTTTAACGGCAATAAGTGCGGCCGTGTTGGCCAAATATTCCGGCAGTGAAGACTATGTGCTGGGCGTAATTATGAACGGACGCAGCCATCCGCAAAGCAAAGATATTTTTGGCATGTTTGTAAACGCCGTACCGGTGCGGTTTAAACCGCAGGCTGCGCTGACGCTGGAAGAATATATAAAGGCTTCGGCAAAGGTGTTCCGGGGGGTTATTTTAAACCAAACCTGTCCGCTAGAATATTTGGTTCCCATTTTGGCGCCTCGGCGCGACTTGTCGCGCAAGCCGATTTTTGACGTTATTGTCAATTACCGGCCGGAAATTCCACCCTTTTCCACTCCTGAAATACAAATTTCTTCTGTCCAAATGCGCCAAGCCACGCAGACGGACATGCAGCTGGAAATTCTGCGTAGCGGCCAAGAAGCAAGCTTGTCTATTTCTTATTCCAAAAAATTATATCAGCAAGAAATTATAAACGGCATTTTAGACCTGCTGCATCATATGCTGAACCAAATTTTGTATACAGACGTGCGGCAGGAAACCCTGGCGGATTTGACCGAAATTCCCCCGCAGGAGCGCAAACGCATTTTGCAGCAGTTTTCCGGAAAACGAACGCAGGAGCCACTGCAAACGGTGGTGGAACAATTCTTTAGCGCGGCGCGTACATGGCCGCAGCGGCCGGCAGTGTGCTTTGCAGGCAAAACCCTTACGTATAAAGAATTGGCCGCACGCAGCACCGCTTTAGCCCAATATTTGCGCAAGCAGGGTATAAACCGGGGCGACAGAGTGGCCCTTTTGGCAAACCGCAGCGAACAGTTGCTTGTCTATACGTTAGGTGTTTTGTGCGCCGGAGCAGTTTATGTGCCGCTGGACGGCTCTCACCCGGCTGAGCGTATTTATTATATGTTGGCGGACAGCGGTGCCAAATTGCTGTTGGCAGACCAAGACTTGCTGGTGCATTTTCCGCAAATTGCCGTCCCCGTAACTGATACAGCGGCGTTAAACAATTTGCCGCCCTGTGACGAAGTTTCCGCCTTGCCCAAGGCGGAGCTGGCAGATAATTTTGTGGTTTTATATACTTCCGGCACCACGGGCCAACCCAAAGGGGTGTGCCTGACACATCAAAATTTGGCCTCTTTTTGCAATGGGCATAAGCGGCGTTTTCATTTGACGCCGCAGGACAAGGTGGCGTCTGTGGCAGGGGTGGGGTTTGATGCGTGTTTAATGGACTATTACCCCACACTGATTGCCGGCGGCTGTGTGCACATTATTGCCCAGGATATCCGTTTTGACGTGCTTGCATTGCAAGACTATTACCAAAAAAATCACATTACGGGCACGTTGCTTACCACCCAGCTGGGATATCAGTTTGCAAAAAACATACAGCAATCTTCTTTGCGTTATCTTATTGTGGGAGGGGAAACCCTACCCCCGATTGCGCCAACACAGTGTTATAAACTGGTTAATGCCTATGGCCCGACGGAATGCACGGTGTATTCGTCTTGCTTTGTTGTAGATAAATTTTATGAACGCGTGCCTATAGGCTATGTGGTGGACAATTCTTCTTCTTACATCGTGGACAAAGCAGGCCGTTTGGCGCCCATAGGCACTTTTGGAGAGTTGTGCATTTCCGGACTGAACGTGGCCAAAGGTTATTTGAACAAGCCGGATTTGACGGCAGAAAAGTTTGTGCCTAATCCCTTTAGCCAAGAACAAGACTTTGAAAGAATGTACCGCACCGGCGATTTTGCCCGTTTTACGCCGCAGGGCGTGCTTGAGTTTTTGGGAAGGAAGGACTCTCAGGTCAAAATACGCGGCTTTCGCATAGAACTGGGGGAAATAGAACTGCAGGTATGCAAATATAAAGACGTAAAAGAAGCCTGCGTAATAGCACGTGAGGATAAACACGGCAATAAATATTTAGTGGCCTATGTGGTGCCTAGAGAGAGGCTTAACATAAAAGAACTCAAACGTTCTTTGGAAGACGTCTTGCCTCCCTATATGATCCCGGCGTTTTTTATGCTTATGCCGCATATTCCGCTTAATCCCAACGGAAAAGTGGACAGAAGATCCTTGCCCAAGCCGGATTTGTCGCAGATGCGTGCGACGGAATATGTGCCCCCACAGGGCCGCATTGAAAAAGAACTGATGTATATTTGGGCCGATATTTTAAATATTGACCCTTCCACCATTGGACGGGAGGACAACTTTTTTGATTTGGGCGGTACATCCTTGCGCTCCACGGAACTGTCCTTGCGCATTCGGGAAGTATTCTACGAGCATATATCTCCGGCGCTCATTTTCCGCTATCCCAAGCTGCATGAACAAGCTGCCTATTTGGACGCGCATAATACGTTCCCCATGGTGTTTGCTTTTAATACGGAGGGAAACAAAACGCCTTTGTTCTTTGTGCACACCGCTCATGCCGGGTCGGAAGCTTATTTGCCGTTGGCCAAAAAATTGGCGCAGGATCAGCCCTTTTTTGCGGTGGAGCCGCACAATATTTTTAGCACCGAAGAGGGAATCCGCGGGATTGAAAATTTGGCCGCGCGGTATATCAAATATATCCAGCATGTGCGGCCGCATGGGCCCTATAAATTGGGCGGTTGGTCGTTTGGGGCCAGCGTGGCCTATGAAATGGCCGTGCAGCTTTCGCATATGGGAGAAAAGGTGGAATGTTTGTATTTGCTTGACCCACGTACCGGCCACAGCCAAGAAGAACAGCAATTGGTTGAAAAACTGATAGGCACTTCGTTTTTCCAAGGGTATATAAATAATGACCCGCTTTTTGCCCGTTTTAAAAAATTGGGTTTAGTGGACAGACTGCTTTCTAACAGTCGGGCCGTTTTTGAAGATATATTTGCTTACCAACCCCAAAGATATGAGGGACAAACCGTCTTGTTTAAAGCCACCCGCCCCGACCCAAAAGCCAAAGATGTGGAAAGCGCCTTGGCTAATCAATTGGCAAAATTCCAACGCATGCACATTGCCCAAAAAGATAACGGATTTGGCCAATATGTGCCTTTTTTGCAGGTGATAGACATACATTGTCGGCACGATTTTATGATGCGTGGCAACGCATTGGAAATGATCAGCAAAGTGATTAATGAACAAGGGAAAAAACATGACAAATAAGCCCGCTGAAGGTAAAATAAAACTGTTTTTTGCCGCCAATGCTTTTGCCTCTGTGGGCATGAATATAGGCGTGGTGGGGGTGGCGTGGTTTGTTATTCATTCAACCGGCAAAAACAGTATTCTAGGGCTGTATAATGCCATTTCTTTACTCTCTGCCTTTTGTGCCCTAATAACCTGTAGTTCTTTGATAGATCACAAAAGCAAAACGGCGGTGATGAAATGCAGTTCTTGCTGGCAAGGGGTTTTGTTTGCTTTAACGGCTTTGTTGTGCCAAAGCGGCGTTCCGCCCTTGTTTGTTATCTACATGCTTGCTTTGTTGAACATGCCGGGCATGGTGGTGTTTACCACGGCTTCACGTGGGGCTGTACCCGCCGTGCTGCCGGCACAATACTTGGCCAAAGGCAACAGCCTGATAGAAATTACGCTGCAATTGGGTGCCATGGCGGCGGCTTTGCTGACGGCGTTTTTTTATGGGCGGCTGGGGTTTGTTTCTTTGATGTGGGCCGGCGCCTTTTTTACTTTTGCCGGCGGTGCTTTGTTTGCTTATAGTAAAAATGCGTTTGATTGCCCTTCTCCCTCTTCTGCAGGCTGGAAGCGCAATATAGCAGATGGAATGTATTTTTTGTGGAAGCACAAAAAATTATTTGTGTATGGCCTGATTGTGTTTTTGCCGACGATTGTGATATCCATATCCAATGTTATTATTCCAGGATATGTGCAGTTTAACCTGCGGCGGGGGGCCATGACCTATGGGCTGGCAGATATGGTGTTTGCGCTGGGCGCTTTGGCGGCCGGCTTATATGCAGCGCGGTTAAAAACGGGCCATATTCGTCTGCAAACTGTTTTATTTGTCGTGTCGGTTGGGTGTATGGCTTTTTTTGCAATAAATGCCACGTTGGGCGGTTTTTTAAGCGTTATATTTATCTCAGGCGTGGCTATGGCAGGGTTGCGCGTTTTGCTGAATGCTTCGTTTATGCAGGTGGTGCCGAATGAATATTTGGGCCGTGCTTTGGCCGTATTGATGGCGGTGTCTGTTATACTGCAGGCGGTTTTGTCGTATGTAATGGGGCGCCTGATGGACTATTGGGGCACAGAGATAGGGTTTGTTTTTATTGCTGCACTGCTTTTGCTGGGCTTGCTGATATGGCTTTGCTTATGGGCTGTAAAAGGGCATTCGCTGGCGGAAGAAAAAAGCCTGCCCCGCAGAGTTTTGCCCCATAAGAAAGATATGCGGTAAGGTGCATAAAAACAGTTGGCTTATCTAAAACTCTATCAAAAAACTTAATTTATTCAAATAAAAGAAAAGGTCAGCTATACACAAGACATCATTTCTGCAGCCCTCAAAAAATTACCAAAAAAGGGACGGCCGGTAACTCTAGCGCCACAAAGGACCCTAGCCAACAGCCGTCTATAAATAAAATAAACAATTCTCAATAAACTGTCAATAGGAAATGTTAGGTTTTTGCTATACTGGACATATGAAAACACTTTTAAAAACAGTATTTGCCGTGGCAGGGGTTTTGCTTTCCCTGCAGGCAGTTGCCCAGCCGTTTACGGCGGATGTGTCCGTGCTTTCTTCTGAGCTGACATTGCACCAAGAAAGATATGAGGCCTTCCCGCGGCCGCCATATTTGACGGTGTATCAAAAAGGAAACAAAAAATTGGTATTACTGGCGGCACGCCATGGGGAAGAATCGCTGCCGGCGGTGCAATATGCTTTTGATGAATATAAACCGCAGGCAGCCTTTGTGGAACGTGAACCCAATGAAGCGTTTGGGCCGTGCCTGTCTGCCGAGGACGGATATACGGCCGCGCTTGCCAGCCTGCAGCAAATACCATTGGTGCGCATGGATGTATCTTTGGAACAGCAATGGCTTTTTGCCCAGGGAAAAGGCTTCTCTTACGAAGACTGGCAAATGCTGTGGATTATTCGGGAAGGTTATGGTCGCGCGCGGGAAATTGCCCAGCCTCTTACGGCGAAAGAAGCCATTGCCACCTATGCCAAAAGGGACCATCACCCCGAGTGGGGCACTTTATTTACGGAACAGAAATTAAATAAATATTTTAAAAAACATTATAAACAAAATTTTGAAGAAACCGATTTTATAAAACTCTATCAGGATTTGATGAATATTTATCCGGAAAAATGGGTGATAAAGACCCCGTTTTACCGTTTAAACCACGCCACAGGCTTGGCCCGCAGCCAGTTTATGCTGCAAAATATTGCCGCGGCGCTGAATAAATATGACGTGGTGTTTGCGGAAATGGGCGCCGGACATTATTTGGATTTAGTTGAAGCCTTGCAGCAAATGCTGGGCGCCCCGCAAGTGATAGACGGCAAAGACTTGCCGGAGCAAATGTTGTGGAAGGAATGCAACTGGGATAAGTTAAAGGAAATTGTTTTAGTCAAATAAAATGTTTTTTATAAGACGCATTTTGTGCAATTATTATGTTAAACAGAAAGACACATTTTTAAGGTGTCTTTTTAAATGGTCGGGCCACGGAGTGCGGATTGCCAAAGGCGGTAAGAGGGGGAAAGTCAAATCCCTGTTTATCAGGCAAAATACAGGGAAAATTGGCGAGTTTTGGGGTTGCTGTTCCCCACTATCTTAGGCGGTAGTTGCGCTGCTCTGCTTTAATTTCTTAAACCCCATAACAGGGAATAAACAGGCCTTCCATTAAAACACTTTTATCAGGTTTTGTTTGTGTGTGTAGCCCTGTAAACCGTTTTGCAAAACAGGGTACCACTTGCCTTTTTTATCTTTCGGCCATACCCACACATAGGTATCGTTTTCCATTTGGCCTATGACGTTGCCGTTGGGGGTACTACGCACATTGGCGGGGCCGTCCACGCGGTAGAGGACGGGCTCGCTCTTGGGGCGGTAGGGGCGGGCAATGTCACCTTTTGCTATAAAATCCACGGAGATATCCCATTCCGGCGTGTAATGAGACCGGTTGACGGCAAAGTATTGGCCGCCGTAAAAGGCTTCTCCGTCAAAGCAGCCCACGCTTTTAAGGGGGCTTTCCACCAGCAGGTTAAAGTTTTCTATGGGGCCTTGCCAGTTGTTGGCGGTGGTGAGGATGTATTCCACATAATCTTGGGCGTCTAAGTGGTTCCAGGAATAGGTGCGCTCATTTTCCGGGATAAATACGAAATCCCGATATTTTTGACTTTCGGCATCTATACATTTAGAAAATGGTATACCTATATTTGCAGTCATAGCCGTGGGAACGTATGTATGGCGGACAGAAACGGTTTTGCCGGCGGGAAAGGTTTGCTGCCACGAGTAAGAAATTAGTTTTTGCCACATTTTATCATCTCCGTCCTCAATAGTCCACCCTTCGCCTTCTTCCCATTTATTTGTTTGCGGATTTTCTACAAACGTCCAATCCCATTTTAAGTAGTTCCCGTCTACCAAAGTCTGGCGGTCCGCTTCCGGCATGGCGCTGACGCGCTCATGAAATTGCCTAAAGTCTAGGGTTTCTTCGGGCGTTTTCCATAACTGCAGGGCAACGGCGGGCACCTCTCTTTTATTTTGTTCTAGGGTAAAGTGCGTTTGATAATCGGTTTTTTTCCCATTGATCCAGAGATTAAAGTTAAAGTGATGCTTGGCATCTTCATAATATCCGTAGAAATCTGACACGGCAGATATAGGCGGCAACGGGAAGAAAACTTGGGTGGTAATGTCTTTGTCCGTGGTGTTTCTAAATATATAATTTACCTCTATTTGTTCAGGGCGGATATACAGGGCCTCCACCTGCATTTGGATACCGTCCTGCCTTTCAAACACGACGCCGCCGGTAGGCAAAACATAGCCGGAGGTGTCGTTGGCTAATACAGGCGTGCAGAAATACATGGATAGCAAAATAGAGATAATTTTTTTCATGCATTCATTATATATTTTATGCTGCAGAATTTTCTCTGTTCTTCCTCCTTTCCTTTTATTCTTTTATGCGGCGAGGGTCAATATACTCATAGTAGTCCATATGGGGTTCTCGTTGTGGGCTGAATTGTGCAGATAAACGTTCACCTTCGTGGATTTTTCTGGTTTCAGAATTAAACCCATTAACATTAGTAACATTTGTTTTCCAACTGCTGGAATAACTAGGGGCTATATAGGGATTGACGACTACAATATGACCTTCTCCTCCGGTTGGATTTTGATAGGTAGAAAGAATGGGCGGATTAGTTTGAGCCTTGTTAAATGCTTCTTGATGATCAAGATGTTGTGTCGGATTTCCTTGTGAATCTGTTCTCTTTGGTAATTTCTTAAACAATTGCGGATGATTTTTCATATATTCAATCATTTGATTGGCCACCTGATCGGGCGGCATATAAATTCCTTCTTTTAATAATTGGTCACGAGCATAGACATTGCAATAGGGGTTTTCTGTTTGTTGTTGCATGGTTTGCAGATCCTGTGCGCTTTTTTTCAAAATATTATTCCATTGCAGGTTAGAGAGTTCTGTGGGGGTAATTTTCCCTTTTTGAATATCCTGATTAATCTCTGGCCAGGATTTTTCATCATCTTTTCTTTGTTCCTGTTTAGATTTTTTGATTTCTTGGATATATACTTCGTACTCGTCCGGATATCGCCGTTGAAAATGTGCGATTTCTCTGCTTATAACTTCAGGGATTTGGGGATATTTTTCTTTTCCGATTTGTCTGTCTACACTATCCCAAAATGTTTCATCTGGGTATTTGCTCTCTTGCGTGCGAGATTGGTTCCCTTGTAATAGCTCTTTCAAAATATTATTTCGTTCTTCTCTATAATCTTGTTTGCCATATAGCCGGCTGGTAAAGTCATCTTGGCGGGCTTGTTGGCGCTCTAGGTATTCTATTTCTTGGAGGCGTCTTTCCAGCATATTTTGGCGCAGCGGATAAAGGGTTTTGTTTTGATTTGGCATATAATTACTCCTTAGGTGAGATAATACAGCAGAATGAAAAGTAGGTATAGTACGGCAGTAAAAAGTAAAAATAAATAAAAGTTCAGTTTACGGGTGGAAAATAAAACAAGAATAAAAGGATTGTGCGGCAGGAAATATTTATAAATATATTATAGTATAAAATAGTTATAATAGTCAAGAAGTCTATGACGGCAAAAGATATCGTCTTAGAATATGTTTTGAATATCTAAAGAGAAAAGAAACTTAGGTTTTTTGGCAACAAAAAAGACACCTTGGAAAAGGTGTCTTTTTAAATGGTCGGGGCGGCGGGATTTGAACCCACGACCTCACGGTCCCGAACCGTGCGCGCTACCAGCTGCGCTACGCCCCGTATATAGCAAGTAATTGTTTGAAATGGTCGGGGAAGCGGGAATCGAACCCGCGGTCTCTCGCACCCCAAGCGAGCACTCTACCACTGAGCCATTCCCCGAAAAAATTGTCAACTTGTTTTACTGCTGTACATATATTTTAGCATTCTTTTAGCAGTTGTGAAAGAGTTTCTTTAATTTCCGAGAGAAACTTCACGTCTGTGCCTGCCATTTTTGCTTCTGCTTTGGCGTGGGGGGAATACTTGGAAAGCTGTTTTTTGGCCCCTTCCAACGTCAGTTTATGCTTATAAATTAAATCTTTAATTTTAAGAATGGTATATACGTCTTCTTTGGTATAACGGCGGTGTCCGCTTTCCAGACGAATGGGTTTAATCAGGCCAAATTCCGCCTCCCAATAGCGTATGGAATATTCGGGCACGCCGGTAATGCGTTTGACGTCGCCGATGCTAAAATAATCTTTCTGTTCCAGTTCTTCCATTCCCATAATTATATTATAGCAAACGGGCAAGCGGCCCAGAGCGGGCATAAAAAAGCCCGCCGTTTGGCGGGCTTTGGGTAAGCAAATACTCAGCCAAAAAACACTACTTTCAGCCAATAGGCCGCGGCTGAAATAAGCCCCGCCGCCGGTATGGTGATAAACCAGGCCCACACAATGCGTTTGGCTACGCCCCAGCGTACGCTGGAAAGACGGCGCAGGGAGCCCACCCCGACGATAGCGCCAGTAATGGTATGCGTCGTGCTCACGGGCACGCCCAAAGACGAAGCGATAAACAGCGAAATGGCCGAGCCGGACTCGGCGCAGAAGCCGTCCACGGGGCGCAAGCGCGTAATTTTCTGGCCCATGGTTTTCACAATACGCCAGCCGCCGGACAGGGTGCCCAGGGCAATGGCGGAGTGGCACATCAGCACCACGCTCAGGGGGACGATAAACTCGCCCTGCGCCACCAGGTGCAGTTCCTCATGGCTTAACAGGAAATCGCGTA
>CALUQA010000074.1 GCA_944322775.1 uncultured Elusimicrobiales bacterium | reverse complement strand
TTTCAATTAAAGGCAAAATTTCAGACGAGTTTTTCACGCAGGAAGCATCCACCTTGTTTTGGTTATGGCTGATAATGCTGCCAATGCCGTAGCGTGTGTCTAATTTAGAGTTAAAAAGCTGCACTTTTTGCTTGGCAATCAGCGCGGTGCGCACGCGGCGGATCAGTTCTTCGGTCTTGCCCGAGAACATGCAGCCGCAAATTACTTCTATCCAGCCTTGTTTTTTAAACATCAGGTTTGGGGTCATGGTTTTCTCCTAAATATACAAAAGGTTAAAAGTCCCGCTGGTCGTTTTCGCCGCGCCAAGGGTACCAATAGCGGTTTTCCGGCAAGGTTTCGGTAGGCGGCTTAGTGTATTTGCCGCATAAAATATTTATGCGGAACGCCACGGACAGGTTGTCGTTTCTGTCGCGCAGGGTAATTTCGGCAATGGCGTCGTGAAACGTTTTGGAAAAACGAAGCAGTTTGTTTGAAGACTTAAAACTTCTGTCTTGCAGCTGAAAGTCTATACCCAGGTCCAGCTTCCACGAGGCATCAGGCAAGCGCAAGCCGAAATAGGTGGTAAAACTGTAGCGGTTGGAATAGGTGCGGTAATAGGAATAGCTTTTGTCTTGATGCGTATCATAGTTGGTCAGGCCCAGCCCCAGCATTTGCCCTTTGATATTGAAATTGCTTTGCAGAATAAAAGCCTGATTTTTTTCTATCAGGTCATAGAGGTCCTGCACAAACACATTTACGGCCCCGTTGGGGGAGTTATAACCTGCTTCCAGCAAAATGGGGTCTATGCGTTCTTTGAGGTGGCTCCAGGACACTTTGCCGTTTTGGTCATATTCGCTTAAACTAAAGCCCGTTTCCAGCCGTACATAGGTGTTAAACGAAGGGCGGTAGTAGTTTTCAATATACAGGCGGTTTCTTTCTTCCCCGCGGTCGGAGGAAATATTGTCGGAAGACAAAGTGCCGGTGGAAAAGCGTTTGGTGTATTGATAGCCAAAGTCCAGCGTGCCCAAAAAGGTGTCCGTCTGCAGGTTTAAGTCCGTCCCTACGCGGCCCACCCAGGCATTTTTGTCATTATAATCTTTATCGTCCAGCGTTACATGCTGGTCATAAAACACACTGGGCAAAAATGTAAGGTTGCGCCCCAGGCGAATGGACTTTTCCGTCGTCCAGCGGGCATTGCCTTCTTTTTCCCAGGCTTCTTCCATCAGCGAGGTATTATTAAAATTTACTTCCATGCGGTGGCTGAGGCCCAAAATCGGGTCGTTAAACGGCATCAACGTATACGCCAGTTGGGGCAGGTTGCGCTGTTTGGCGATAAATTCCCCGCGCTGCCAGTCAAAAATATCTTGTTGTATATAGCTTAAACGCAGGGTGGAACGTCTGCTTTGGCGCGAAAGAGAGAAGTTTGTTTCCTGGTCCGGCGTAAAAATATACGGGTTGCCGCGGAAGAAAGAATCGTTGAAATACGGGTCTGACACCATGCGAAATTGCGTTTGGAACTGATACAGCGCCCCGGTGGGGTTGTTAAAATGGTCGGAGCTGTCATACATTTCCCACCAATATCCGCCGCGTATGCCCCAGCGTTTGGTGTCCTGCAGTTGGAAAGGTTTTCCGGATACGGTATAGTCTTCGTCTTTGTCGGAATGGTCATTAATATAATAGGCTTCGGCGCTACCTTTAAGCGTTTCGGTTTCCACGGCCATCAGCTCGGTGCCTATCCCAATGCCGGACTCGGTGTAATACTCTAAATTTAATTTGGGCCGAAAACCCCAAATTTCGTTAAAAACGGTGGTGGTCAGTATGCCAAAGCCCGTGTCGTTACTCTGAGTAAAGTCCACATGGGTGGTCCAGGGTTTTTTGCTTTCCAAAGAGCGCCAATAAACCGGCAGCCATAAAATGGGGAAACCGTCCAAACGCATGACGGCATTGGTGCCGAAAAGGCGTTTTTCGTTCGATACTTTTAAACTGCCCAGCGTAACGGTATAGTGCGGGTCGGGCAGGTTGCAGCAGGTCAGCACGGCGTTTTTAAGCCGCTGGGTGCCGTCTTGGGAAGACAACTCTTCGGCCGATATCACGCGCAGGGGCGGATATTGGGTGGAGGTGTTTTCGGCATAAAAATCTTTGGTTTGATAATTGACGGAAATGTTGTCGCCTTTCAGTTCGCCGCTCTCGTCGGTCACCGTCATGGGGCCTTTGGAAGAGACCGTGGTGTTTAGCTGGTCCAGCGTTACGTCTTCCCCGGTGGCGGTGCGGGTTTTGCCGTCCTGCATGGTTTGCGTGATGACGACATTGCCCCGCAAATTTACTTTTTTGGCGGCCGGGTCGGCAGCTGCTTCGTTGGAAGAAAAAGAGATAAACCCTTCTTTGCTTTGCGGCTGGGGCAGCACATTATCGGCGCCGTACAAAGGCGCCGATAAAAGGGCAGAGAGTAAAACAGTGCAAAGCAAAAATTTTTTCATTATTTTTTCAGTTCTTGGTGAATGGCATACATGGCCGCGCCCACGCCGCCGATATTTGGGTCTTGCGACACCAGCAGTTTCAGTTTTTTAAACGGTGTTTGTATCTGCTGGTGGTGCAGCACGTTTTGCGCTGCCGGCAGGAAAAATTTGGCCGCGCCGGATACGCCCCCCGTCAATACGACGGTGTCCATATCCAGCACCAGGCACACATTGGCAATGCCTATGCCCAAGAAAAAGCCCGTATCTTCCCAAATTTTAAGCGCCAGCGGACAGCCTTTTTCGGCCGCGCGGCTGACCAGTTCAATTTTAAAATTCTTTTCTTTTTGCACCATTTGCGCCAGTATGGACTGTGGGTGCTGCAAAATGCCTTCCATTACGCGCCGGCGTATGCCGATGGTGCCCACAAATGCTTCCAAACAACCGCGGGCGCCGCAGCCGCATTCGGGGCCGGTTTTAACGCTGGAAATTTTGGTGTGGCCCACTTCCCCGGCAGTGCCGTTGGAACCCTGGTACAGTTCATTGTTAATAATCAGTCCGCCGCCTACGCCTGTGCCCAGCGTGATGACCAGCACGTTGCTGCCCTGGCGTTTAAGCACGCTTTCGTACACGCCCCAGGCGGCCAGGGTGGCGTCGTTGGCCACATGCGGGCGAATGCCGGTATGCTTTTGCAAAATATCGGCCAGCGGCCAGTCGTCCACGTCTTTAAATTTCAAATTGGGGTTATAGCGCAGAATGCCATGCACATAGTCCACATCGCCCGGGGCGCCCACGCCCACGGCAATTGGTTGGTCGGGGTATTCTTTTTTAATTTGATTGATAAACGCCGCAATGCGTTTTAAAAATTCTTCCGCACCGTGTTCGTAATTGGTTTCGGCTTTTTCTTTGCGCAAAATTTCGCCGCGTTCGTTCATAACGTACAGTTTTACAAACGTTCCGCCAATATCAACCCCAATACCAATCATGCTTCTGGCTCCTTGCTTTTAGGATGTGCGTGCTGATACACGCTTTTTAATTTTTCCAGCGACACATGCGTATACACCTGCGTCGCCGCCAAACTTTTGTGCCCCAGCATTTCCTGCAGGCTGCGCAAATCGCAGCCGTTATTTAGCAAATGCGTGGCAAAAGAATGGCGCAAACTGTGCGGGCTTACTTTGCGCGCCACGCCCGACTGTATGGCCAAGTTTTTAAAAATATAAGCCAGCCCGTCGCCCGTCAGCGGTGTGCCGTTTTTGTTTAAAAACAGCGCGTCCTGCGCCTGCGGGTTTTGGCGCGTGGCCAAATAGTCCTTAATGGCTTTCAGCGCCCGGTCCGTCACGGGCACAAAGCGTTCTTTGTTGCCTTTGCCCAGCACTTTGACCACACCGTTAAAAAAATCCACATCGGCTATTTTCAGCCCCGTCACTTCGCTTCGGCGCAAGCCGCTGGAATAAATCAGTTCAAACAAAGCCTTGTTGCGCGCGGCGTAGCGGCCTTTTTCGGCCGCAGTATCCAGCAGGCGGTCGGTTTCCTGCACGGTTAAAAACTTGGGCAGCAGTTTTTCCCGCTTGGGGGAAGGCAGCAGCTTAAACGGATTTTGCTTAATCTGCCCCTGTTCCAGCAAAAAGTGCGCCAAACTGCGCAGAGAGGCTATCTTGCGTAAAATGGTGTTGCGCGCCGGATGTTTGGCTGAAAGCGTGGCTAAAAAAGAACGTATATGCCCGGGGGCAAAACAGTCGGCCCCGTTTAGGCCGCGCTGTTTGCAAAAGTCGGCAAATTCCTGCAAATCTTCCCCGTAACCCTGCAGGGTGTGGGGGGAAAAATTTTTATTTTGCAAATGCAGTAAAAATGCTTCCTTCCATTTTTCCACGTGCGGCCTCCGTTTAGGCCTTTTGCTCGTGTTTGGCTTTAATTTGGGCTATTTCTTCGTCGCTTACGGTTACGATGTTGCGGCATTTGGGGTAACCCGAGCAACCCAAAAAGTAGCCGCGTTTGGAACTGCGCAGCACCATGGGCTTGCCGCATTTGTCGCAAATGCGGTCGGTCACAATCGGGCCGGCGGAAGCGACTTTGTTGCCCTCTGCGTCCAGCGAATACGTGTTTTTGCACTTGGGATAAGCCGAGCATGCCAAAAATTTGCCTCTGCGCCCGGTGCGTATCACCATGGGGGCGCCGCATTTGTCGCAGATTTCGTTGGTGGCCTGCGGCATAATTTTTTCGCCTTCTTTGCCTAAATTGATTTTGCCTTTGCAGGCGGGCGCGTCGGAGCAGACCAAATATTGCCCAAAGCGGCTGGTTTTAAGCAGCATGGGTTTGCCGCAGAGGGGGCATTTTTCGTCGGTCTGCTTGGCCGCGGGGCGCTGCATGCCTTTGTCGGCGGCGTCCAATTCCTTTTGGAACGGGCCGTAAAACTCGTTAAGCAGGTCCACCCATTTTTGGGCGCCTTCGGCCACTTCGTCGAGTTTTTCTTCCACGCCGGCCGTGTAGGACAAGTCCATAATTTCTTTAAAAAATTCTTTCAGGCTTTCCGTCACCGTCATGCCCAGTTCCGTGGCCACCAGCTTGTTGCTTTTGGGCTGGCGAGCAATATATTTGCGGTCCAGAATGGTTTTGATGGTTGGCGCATAGGTGGACGGGCGGCCAATGCCGTGTTTTTCCAGCGTTTTAATCAGGCTGGCTTCGTTGTAATACGGCGGTGGGGTGGTTTTGTGGTCTTTGGTGGCGATTTCTTTTAAGGTCAACGCGTCGCCTTCGGCCAAGTCGGGCAAGAGGGCGGTGTCTTCGTTTTCGTTTTCGTCCTCGTCTTTATAGACCGACAGATACCCCGGAAATTTGACCGTTCTTCCGCCGGCACGCAACACGCAGGCGTCGCTGCCGCCGGCATGAATGTCCACGGTGACGGTATTAAATACGGCCTCTGCCATTTGGCTGGCCACAAAGCGCAACCAAATCAGTTCATAAAGTTTGTATTGGTCGGCCGTTAAAAACTGTTTAATGCTCTGCGGGGTGCGGCGCACGTCGGTGGGGTGGATAGACTCGTGCGCTTCCTGCGCGCCTTTTACTTTGCTTTTATACACAGGCGTATGGGCCGGTGCATACTGAGCACCGTATTTTTCGGCAATAAATTTTTTGGTTTGTTCCTGCAGCAGGTTGGACACGTTAAAAGAGTCCGTTCTCATATACGTAATCAAACCCACGGTCTGGCCGGCAATTTCAATACCTTCGTAAAGGTGTTGGGCCGTCATCATGGTTTTTTGAGAAGGAAACCCCAGCTTGTTGTAAGCGTCCTGCTGCATGGAGCTGGTGATAAAAGGCGGTTTGGGTTTTTGTTTTAATTCTTTCTTTTCTATTTTCGCCACGCTCACGGGCCCTTTGCGCAGCAAGGTGCTGACGGGGGCCAGCGTTTCGGGCTTGTCAAAAACGGTGCTTTTTACTTTATAGTCTTCGGCAAACAGGTGATAGGTTTTGGTCTGTTCCACATTTTTGCCGTCCCATTTCAAAAGACGCGCCCAAAACAGCGGCTGAGCGCCGGGTTTTTCAAACTGGGCTTTGAGCGTCCAATAAGGCTGTTCTTTAAATTGTTCAATTTCTTTGGCGCGTTCGGTTAACAGGCGCACCGCCACGGACTGCACGCGTCCGGCCGAAAGACCGGAGGTAATTTTTTTCCACAACAGAGGCGAAAGTTTATAGCCCACAATGCGGTCCAAAATGCGCCGCGCTTGCTGGGCATTGACCAAATTGTCGTCAATTTTGCGCGCATGGGCAAAAGATTCTTTAATGGCCGCGGGTGTAATTTCGTGAAAGTAAATGCGCTGGTAGCGGTCTTTGGGCAGTTTTAACAGCTCCACCAAGTGCCAGGCAATGGCTTCCCCTTCGCGGTCAGGGTCGGTAGCCAGGTAAATTTCCGAGGCGTTTTTGGCGGCGGCTTCCAGTTCTTTAATCAGCTTTTTGGCACGTTCCACC
>CALUQA010000073.1 GCA_944322775.1 uncultured Elusimicrobiales bacterium | reverse complement strand
CTGGGGCCCATGATAGAAACAAATTCCCCTTTGGCAACAGACAGACTGATCCCGTCCAGCGCGCGTACATCTTCGCCGGCGTGATAAATTTTAAGCAAGTCTTTGCACTTGACTACCATGATTCTCCGTACGGCAGTTCCGTCAGCACGCGGTCATTTTCCTGCAGGCCTTTAGTTACTTCCACTTTTTGGTCATTTGTCAATCCGGTTTCTATTTCCACGCGCTCTGTTTTATTTTTCCCTACGTATTTAAATACATAGGATTTGCCTTCTTTTTCAAATAAGGCATTTGCCGGAATAGTTAATACATTTTCTTTTTTTTCTATGGGTATGGATAAAGAGGCCGAAACGCCCAGCAAAATATTTTTTTCATCACGGGGTAATTCTGCCAGCACCAAAAAATTATTGTTGTCTCCCCAGCGGCCGGTTTTTTCCATCTGGGTGGAAATATAGGTAATGTTGCCTTTTAAAGGGACGGCATTTTCTCCCAGCGAATCAATTTTAATGTCGGCGGGCATTCCTTCTTTTAATTTTAATACTTGCATTTCCGTTACATACATGGGGATAATCAGCGTGTCCATGTTAACCAAACGTAAAAAACAGGTGGGGTTTTCGGCGTCGTCGTAACTTCCGGTTAAAAACGTCCCCAAGCGCGGCAAAGATAAATCTCTGTCGGAAAAATCTTTTTGATAGTCGTCTTGGTTTAAACATTTTATGACCGTGCCGGAAACAGGAGCATAAATGGGCAGGGCTTTGTAATCTTCAAATTCATTGCGCCCGGGTTTTATAAGTGCCAGTTTTTGCCCCTTTTTGACATATTCCCCTTCTCGTACATAGATGGCCTGTATGATGCCGCTGGGTTTGGAGGTGACTTTTATGTCCTGCTTGGCCGTAATGGTGCCCGAACCTTTGAACACAACTTCTATGTCGCCTTTTTCTACGGAGACAATGTCTGCCGGGGAAACCACTTCCCCTTTTATTTTGGCTATCAGCGGTTTGAAAGCGTAAAACCACGCTGCCGCGGCCAAAGCGATACAGAGTAATAAAATAATAATTTTTTTAAGGTGTTTCTTTATGTTTTTCATGAGGCCTTCTCCGGCTGATAATTATAAAGGCTGTTGCCTAAGGCGTATTGATATTTCATGTACGTCAGTGTTAAGTCGCACAGCAAAGTTACATAATCTACTTGGGAAGATAATAACTCCTGCCGGGCGACCGTCAAATCTGTAGCGCTCATTAACCCGTTTTTATATTTCAGCTGGGTGGCGTCAAAGCGTTGTTGGGCAGCTTCCAGACGCAACTTGGATATTTCCAAAGAGCGCATTTGCAGCAAAAGGCTGTTGCGGGCCTGCACTACCGCGTCACGCAGCGTGCGTAAAAAATTTTCATACTGCAGGTGAGCATTTTCGTTGCTTAAGCGGATATTTTGGCGGGTGCGACTTTTGTCAAAATAGAAAAAACCCAAGTCAAACGTAATGCCGGCGGAAATGCCATAGTTGTAATCCCACAGTTGATGGGAGTCAAAAGCCCTGCCTGAAGAAGCAAATAAGTTGACGTAAAAGGAAGGCAATGTGCCTAAGTTGTCCAGCGTTTTTTGCAAATCGCTTTTTTGCAAGCTAAGACGCTGGGTACGGGCGTCGTAACGGTGGGCCAGGGCATAGGTAAGGTCTTTATCTAAAGAAGGCAAATCCCGCGCGGTAAAGTCTATTTCTTGGTCTAAAAGCACGGGGGCCTCTATGGAACGGTTTAGAGCAATGTTGAAGTTTTTTAAAGCATTGTCATAATCGTTTTGAGCCGAAAAAAGAGAAAGCTGGCTGCTGCGCCAGTTGGTTTGGCTTTGCAGCAAGTCAGAGCGGGTTTTTAAACCGTTTTCGTAAAGAAGCTTATCTTGTTCATACTGGTTTTCGGCCACAGCCAAGTCGTCTTTATATACGTCTAAAAGTTTTGTGGCACGCAGCAAATCGTAATAAACGGTGGCGGCGTCCAATACATATTGCTGCAATTGATCGTCAGAGTCAATGCGGGCCATTTGCCAATTTAAAGAGGCGGATTTATAGTTTAAAACATCTTTGCCGGAGTTAAACAAATTCCACTGTCCGCTAGCTTGACCCGAGCTGGACGCATCACGGAATTCCGCCCAGGTGGACAAGCGATGCTGCCGGTCATATTCTTTGCCGGCTTGGGCCGAGAGAGAAAACGAAGGTAAAAACGCTTGTGAAAAAGCATTTTGATACTCATTATGCGCTATTTGCAGGTTATTGGTTTGTGTTTTTAGGTTAAGCGAATTGTCCAAATAGGCTGCGATATAAGAAGACAGATCAAATTGGCGCGGGGCCATGTCCTGCCCCAGAGCTTGGGACGGAGTAAACGTAGCCCCCCATAACAAGGCAGGAAAGAAAAAATTAACGTGACAAATAATTTGACCATAGAGTAAAATAGAACAAAGGTTTTTTTTATTATACTTATTTTATATAAAAACATATCCAATCATTTGCCGTACAATAAAAGAGGATTTGTATGACTGTAAAAACAAAAAAGTCGTTACTGCAAAAATGGGGTTTGCTGCCATGGGTTGCATTAGCCATTGTGTTGGGCATTGTGTGCGGGTTGTTTTTTCCAACCTGGCTGGTGCGCGTGTTTATTACATTTAACGGATTGTTTGGGCAATTCTTGGGCTTTATCGTACCGCTGCTGATTTTGGGCCTCATTGCCCCCGGCATTGCCGAACTGGGCAAAGATTCGGGCCGTCTGCTGGTCTATACGGTGCTGCTGGCCTACGGCTTTACGCTTTTTGCCGGATTTTTTACGTTTGGCACGGCAGTGCTTGCGTATCCGTATATTTTGGACGCTTCTGCCTCGCTGGTGGCTTTTGCTACCCCGCAGGAACTGGCGGCTTATTTTACGCTGCCCATTCCGCCGCTGATGGACGTGACCACCTCTTTGGTATTGGCTTTTGTGCTGGGGCTGGGGTTGGCTTTTGGCAAGGGAGAAACGCTTAAAAACGTGATGTATGACTTTCGGGAAATTATACACAAAGTCATCGGCGCCGTTATTATTCCATTACTGCCATTGTATGTGTTTGGCATATTTTTAAATATGACGGTAACGGGGCAGGCGGCGTCCGTGCTTGAGGTGTTTGCCAAAATTATTGTGCTTATTTTTATTATTACGCTTGTTATTTTGCTGTTGCAATTTTCTGTGGCGGGGCTTGTCAGCGGTAAGAATCCGCTTAGTATGCTTAAAACCATGCTGCCGGCCTATTTTACGGCCTTGGGCACTTCTTCTTCCGCGGCCACCATTCCCGTGACGTATAAACAAGTAAAAGAGCTTGGCGTGCAGGAAGATATTGCCGGCTTTACCGTGCCGCTTTGTGCCAATATTCACATGTCTGGCAGCACCATTAAAATTACCGCCTGTGCCATGGCCATTGTACTGCTTACCGGCGGGCAGCTGCACTTTTGGCAATTTGCCGGGTTTATTTGCATGCTGGGGGTGTCTATCGTGGCGGGGCCCGGGGTGCCGGGCGGGGCGAGTATGGCTTCGTTGGGTGTACTGCAAAAAATGCTTGGCTTTAACGAGGAAATGCTGGGCCTGATGATAGCGCTTTACATCGCCATGGACAGTTTTGGCACCGCCTGCAACGTAACCGGGGACGGCGCCATATCCGTGATTATCAATAAAATTTATAAGAAGCGAAAATAAAAAATGCACAATAAAAAACGCTTTGGCTTTGTGCCAAAGCGTTTTTTGTTGGTTTAAGAATGTTACACGAGGCCTTGATCAATCATGGCGTCGGCCACTTTGATAAAGCCGGCAATGTTGGCACCGGCCATATAGTCGCCTTTCATACCGTATTGTTCGGCGGCGGCCAGACAGCTGTCGTGTATGCTGCGCATGATGCGCTGCAAGTATTGGTCCACTTCTTCGCGCGTCCAATAAATGCGCATACTGTTTTGCGTCATTTCCAGGCCCGATACGGCCACGCCGCCGGCGTTGGAAGCTTTGCCCGGAGAGTACAAAATGCCTGCCGCATGGAACGCATCAATGGCGCCGGGCGTGCAGGGCATGTTGGAGCCTTCCGTCAGACAGATACAGCCGTTTTTAAGCAACGTCTTGGCGTCTTCGGTATGCAGTTCGTTTTCGCAGGCGGTGGGACAGGCGATTTGGCAGGGAATGTCCCACGTTTTTTTGCCCGGGCGGAACTGGGCATTTTTAAATTTGGCGGCATATTCTTTCAGGCTGCCTCTGCGCACAAAGACCAGGTCTTTGAGGAAAGCCAGTTTTTCGGCGTCTACGCCGTCTTTGTCGTAAATGCTGCCGTCATAGTCCATAAAACCGACTACTTTGGCACCCAGCTGCGTCAGTTT
>CALUQA010000072.1 GCA_944322775.1 uncultured Elusimicrobiales bacterium | reverse complement strand
TTTTTCCACTCTTCCTTCCGTATACAGCAATTTCTGTTTGCCGGTAAAGAACGGGTGTCAGGCCGCGGAGATGTCTAGTTTCAAGCTTTTGGCGGTGGAACGGGTCAAAAATTTGTTGCCGCAAGCGCAGACCGCTTCCACAAAGTCATATTTCGGATGTATTTTCTCTTTCATTTTTGTTTCCTCTAAAAATGGTTCGGGGCAAAAACGCCTTCCTGTTTATTTTACCATAAAATACAGAGGGAAGAAAAGAAAAAATCTTTTCTCCCCCCTTTTTACGCCTAAAAAGCGTTCACTTCCATTTGTTTCAAAAAGTCTTTGTTAGACTTGGTGGAAGAGAGCTTGTCCAAAAGCAGCGTCATGGCGTCCACACTGCTTAAGGGGGCCAGCACTTTGCGGATAATCCACATTTTGTTCAGTTCGTCTTCCGTGAGCAGCAGGTTTTCTTTGCGGGTGGAGCTGCGGTTGATGTCCACCGCCGGGAAAATGCGCCGTTCGGAAAGTTTGCGGTCCAGGCAGATTTCGCTGTTGCCGGTGCCTTTGAACTCTTCAAAAATCACTTCGTCCATGCGGCTGCCCGTTTCCACCAAGGCGCTGGCAATGATGGTTAAAGAGCCGCCTTCTTCAATATTGCGTGCCGCGCCCAAAAAGCGTTTGGGCTTTTGCAAAGAGGTGGCTTCCAAACCGCCGGTCAGCACGCGGCCCGAAGACGGGGCCACCGTGTTATAGGCGCGGGCCAAACGGGTGATGGAGTCAAGCAAAATGACCACGTCTTTGCCCATTTCGGCCAGGCGTTTGGCTTTTTCCAGCACCATTTCGGCCACTTGCACGTGGCGTTCGGCCGGCTCGTCAAACGTAGAGGCAATCACTTCCCCTTTCACGCTGCGGGCCATATCGGTCACTTCTTCGGGGCGTTCGTCAATCAGCAGCACCATTAAGACCACGTCCTTATGATTAATGGCCAAGGAATGGGCAATGGCCTGCATAATCATGGTCTTACCGGTTTTGGGGGCGGCCACAATCAGTGCGCGCTGTCCTTTGCCGATAGGCGCTATCAAATCAATCACGCGCTGGGTTAAGGAGTTTTTATCAATTTCCAGCGTAAAGCGTTTGTTGGGGTGCAGCGGGGTCAGGTTTTCAAACAGCGGGCGGTTATAGACGTTGGCAGAGTCCACCCCGTTTACTTTTTGCACCTGCAGCATGGCAAAAAAGCGTTCGCCTTCTTTGGGCGGGCGGATTAAGCCTTCAATGGTGTCGCCTTTGCGCAGGCCGAAGCGTTTAATTTGGGAAGGAGAAACATAAATGTCTTCCGGCCCGGCCAAATAGTTGTTTTCTTCCGAGCGCAAAAAACCAAACCCGTCGGGCAAGATTTCCAACACGCCCCCGCCGTAAACGGAGCCGTTTTGTTTGGCCTGTATGGCCACAATTTTGCCCACCAGGGCCGCTTTGCGCAAACCGGAAATGTCTTCAATATTATAATTGATAGCCAGTTTGGTCAGCTCGGCAATGCTTAGTTTGTTCAGCTCGCGCGCGTCCATCGGTTTGTCGCCGTTGGGCTGGCGCTGGGCCGGCTGGGGTGCGTACGGTGCGGAGGCATTACCCGTTTTTTGCATCACGTGGCGTTCGGTTCTGGCAGCCGGACGGCTGGTTTTGCCTTCCGGCTTGGCCGCGGTTTTGGAAGACGCGGCTTTGGCAGGTTTTTCCTGCTGAGCGGTTTCTGACATGAAAACTCCTTATTTGAATTGATAAATTTTACGCAAAGCGCCGCAGACAGCCCTTATTTTATCTTCCAGTTCTTCCGCCGAAGTATCGTTAAGCAGGCAAATGTCTGCCAAGGCGGCTTTTTTGGTTTGGCTGAACTGACTGCGGCTTCTTCTTAAAAAATCGGTTTGGCTCATGCGGCGCGCTTTGGCGCGGCGGGCCAGCACTTGCGGGTTGGCCAAAATGCACAGCGTCATGTCAAAAGCGTCCTGCCAGGACACCTCAAACAAAAGCGGTACTTCCACTATGCACAAAAAAGTTTTGTTTTCTTTTAAGCGTTTTTTAATTTCGCACGCCACCAGCGGGTGCAAAAGTGCTTCCAGCTTTTTGCGCGCGGACGGAGAAGAAAAAACCTTGTCCGCCGTTTCTTGTTTGTTATGTGTGCCCGAAAGCGTTGTTATTTTTTTTTGCACGGCGGGGCGGGCGGAAATTTCCCGCACCAGCTCGTCACAGCTGAGCGTAAAGGCGCCGCATTTTTTAAACGCGTTTAAGGCCGTGCTCTTGCCGCAAAGTATGCCTCCGGTAAGGCCAAGCACCAAGTGGGAACGGGTTTTAAAATTCATGGGAAGTTAGGCTAATTTTTTTAAATCGTACCAATCCGGCCCGGCTTTTGTGCTGACCACCAGCGGTACGCGCAGGTTGCCTGCGTTTTGCATTTTGTCTTTAATTTCAGGAACCCAAGCGTCCAGGTCCTTTTCGGGCAATTCAAAAATCAGTTCGTCGTGCACCTGCATAATCATTTT
>CALUQA010000071.1 GCA_944322775.1 uncultured Elusimicrobiales bacterium | reverse complement strand
CGCGCTTTACGCCCTTTATGATGGGCGGCCATCAGGAAAAAGCCCGCCGCGGCGGCACGGAAAATGTGCCTTATATTGTTGGGCTGGGCACGGCAGCGGTGCTGGCCAAAACCCGCCTTTCCGACGGCAGCCTGGCGCGCATGGCTGCTTTGCGCGACAAATTGCAAAACGGGCTTTTGTCCTCTATTCCCGACAGCAAATTAAACGGCGACCCGGACAACCGCGTTCCTAACACGGTCAACATCAGCTTTGGCTATGTGGAAGGGGAAGCCATTTTAATGCACCTTAACGAATACGGCATTTGCGCCTCTTCGGGCTCGGCTTGCACTTCGGGCTCGTTGGAGCCTTCGCACGTGCTGCGTGCCATGGGGGTGGACTTTAAGTTTGCCCACGGCTCGGCGCGCTTTGCGCTTTCCGAGCAAACCACGGAAAAAGGAATAGACAACGGGCTGGAAGTGATGCCCGGCATTATTGAAGAACTGCGCAAAATATCGCCTTTTTCGCGCATGGCTAAATAATGGTTTTTGCGCCCGCTTTTTATGGCGGGCGTTTTTATGTCTGAGTATATAAAGGAATATAAATGAAAAAAACAGTTCTGTTTTTATTTGCTCTTTTTTGTGCAATGGGTTTGTGTGCCAAACAAACCGTCATCTATCATACCAGTGATACGCATGGTTTTTTCTTCCCCAAAAACGGCCAAGGCGGAGCAGTGGCGTTGGCAGAAGTGCTGCAAAGCGGCCCCCAAAAATATTTGCTTTTGGACGGGGGAGACTTTGCCGAAGGCACGGTGGAAACCAAAAATTCCAAAGGGCTTAAAGCCGTGCAGCTGATGAATGAGTTGAAGTATGACGCGGCGGCGGTAGGAAACCATGAATTTGCGTTTAAAGACGCCGGGTTTGACGCTATGCTAAAGCAAGCCCGCTTTCCCTTCTTGGCCGCCAATTTGACGCTGGCTGAAAACGGGGAATATCCGCAAGGCATCTTGCCGTACAAGATTTTTGACGTGGACGGTGTCAAAATTGCCGTTATTGGGCTGGCAAACCGCAACCCCAGTCATCCTTCGCAAACCTATCGTTTTTCCAAGCCGTTGCCGGCTTTGCAAAAAGCTTTGCAGGAAATAGAGCCGCTTAACCCAGCTGCAGTGGTGGTGCTGGTGCACGACTCTTTAAACGATGACCGCCCCGGCAGCCCCAACTATGTGGGGGATATCGGCCGGCAGTTTGGCGGCAAGGTGAATGTGGTGCTTGGCGGGCATGCACACAAAATTTTTCAAAACGTGTACCGCGGCGATATGCTGTTTGTGGAAGGAGGATGTAACTTCCAAAACGTAAGCAAAGTGACTATTGAAACGGACGATAAAACCGGGCAATTTGTATCGGCCCGTTCAGAACTGATCGCTTTGGTGCCCGATGAGCAAGACAAACAATCGAAAATTGCCCAATTTGTGGAAAGCTTGCGCGAACCGGGCGTAGATGATGTTGTCGGTCAAACGGCGGCTTCGTTCGAAAAACGCTCGACCGATAACAAGCATATGGACAGTGAAGTGGACGATTGGGTGGCCGACGTCACCTGCCGCTATGCCCCGGCCGATGTGTGCATTCATAATACGGGCGGTGCCCGCGTGGGGTTGCCCAAAGGGGTCGTCACTCGCCGTGATTTGATAGATTTGTATCCTTTTGACAATACCATTATACATGTCACCGTCAGCGGGGAGTTTCTAAAAAAACTGGTGGCCGGCGGGCTGGTGCCCTGGAACCGCCTGGCTTACAGCGGTTTAACGCTGACGTATAAAAAGACCAAAAGCGGTAAAGTAAAAGATTTAAAAATTTGGGTGCGCGGCAAACGCTTGGAGGAGGACAAAGAATATACGTTGTCTGTTAACTCTTATGTGGCCGGCGGCGGAAGCGAAGGCAAGCTGTTTAACACGCTGCCTAAAGACAGTTTAAAACAAGCCGGCCGCAAAACCGTGCGCCATCTTTTGGAAGAAGATTTTAAACGCGGAAAGTTGACTCCTCCCGTCACAGGCCGTATTGTACAACAGTAATCATTTATTAAGCGCCCGCCCTTGAAGCGGGCGTTTTGTTTTTGATAGGATAAAGTCAGTCGTTGCGGCGTGCGGCGCATGCCGGTTTTTTTAAGGAGACCGTATGAAAAAACTAAGTCTATTTTTAGTATTGGCCTTTGCTTCCGTCGGTTTATTTGCCAAAACGACGGTGATTTATCACACCAGCGACACACATGGCTTTTTCTACCCCAAAAACGGCCAAGGCGGCTTTGCCGCGTTGGCGGAAGTGCTTGACGAAGGACCGGACGATTATCTGCTGTTGGACTCCGGCGATTTTTCCAACGGAACCGCCGAAGCCAAAAATTCAAAAGGTCTTAAAAGCGCCGCTTTAATGAATGCCGTGGGCTATCAGGCCACCACCATCGGCAACCACGAGTTTGACTTCCGCGATGCCGGATTTGAACCTATTTTGCAAAACCTCAAATTCCCCGTTTTGGCAGCTAACTTTTTGGAACGCAAAACGGGCAAAATTCCGCCGCTTATTTTGCCGTATAAAATTTTTGACGTAGACGGCGTAAGCATTGCCGTCATCGGGCTGGCCAACCGCGTGCCGACCAACGACGACAAAACCTATAAATTTACCAAGCCGCTGCCTGCTTTGAAAAAAGCCTTAAAAGCAGTAGAACAAGAAAACCCCGACGTGGTGGTCGTCTTGGTGCACGACGGACTACGAGATGTGAAACACGGCACGCAGGCCTATGTGGGCAAAATCGGCAAAAAATTTGGTGACGAAGTAAACATCGTTCTTGGCGGCCATGTGCATAACATCGTGCAAAACGAATACATCAACGGCGTTTTGTATGTGGAAAGCGGCTGCAATTTGCAAAATGTAAGCAAAATCACGGTGAAAACCGACGATGAAACCGGCAAATTTATTTCCGCCAAGTCCGAATTAATTCCGCTGGTTATTGAAAAAGTAGGCCAAGACGAAGAAATTGCCAAATACGCCGAAACGCTTAAAGAGCCCGGCATGGACGAAGTGTTTGGCAAAGCGGAAGAAAATATTACCCGCTTTTCCACCGAGCCCACCCACAAAGATGGCCCGCTTAACGATTGGATTGCCGACTTAAGCCGCGCCGCTGCCGGCACGCAGATTTTTGTGCATAACAACGGCGGCACCCGCGTGGATATGGAAAAGGGCCCCGTCACCCGCCGCGACACCACCGACATTCACCCCTTTGACAACGGCGTGGTCAAAATGACGGTGGACGGCAAATTTTTGAAATATTTTGTTAAAAAATCCCTGTTGCCGCGCAGCCTGTTCACCTATTCCGGCATGACGATTACCTACCGCAACAAAAACGGAAAAGTGAAAGACTTGCAAATTATGGTGGACGGCAAACCGGTGGAAAATAATAAAAAATATACCCTGGCCACCAACTCCTATATCGGCTATGGCGGCAGCGAAGGCTGGCCGTTTAAAAAGATTAAAGATTCCGAAAAACAAATGGTGGAAGGGGTAACCATCAGAAGCATTTTGGAAAACGGATTAAAAACCCAGTCCCCGGTTAAAGCCGTGCCGACGGGACGCATTGTAGAATTTAAATGAAAAAACAAGCCGTTCGTTATGTTTGTTGCGTTTTAGCGCTTTTGTTGTGCTGTGCCTGCGGGCCCAAACAGGAACCGTCTGCGTATTTGTTTTTTACGTCGGATATAGAAGGCGTCTTTTGGTCCCGTCCCGAACCGCGCTACGGCAACGAAGTAACGGGCGGCTTGGCTGTTTTAAAGTCTTTTTTGGCCCGCCAAACCAAACCCTTTGTGCTTTTGGAGGGGGGCAACTGGTTTGCCCAAACGCCGGAAGGCACCCTGTCTAAAGGGGAATATTTCAATACGGCCGCGGCCAGCTTGCCGTATGCGGCGCGTCTGTTTACGGATAAAGATTTGGTGTATGGTTGGGCCTCTTTAGCGTATATCATTAAAAACTCTCCATTTCCCTTTGTTCTGTCCAATGTAACCTCTAACGGAAAAACGCCCGCCGGTGCCAAACCGTGGCTTATCAAACAGGCCGGCAAATATAAAATAGGTATTTTGGGGTTAGTCAGCCAACAGGCCGCCAAAGAAAAACGCCGCATGGGCGGATTATCTATCAGCGATGAACTGGCGGCTGCCAAAGACACCGTGCAAACCTTGCGCGAGCAAGGCGCCCAAGTGGTGGTGTTGCTAAGCGCGTTGGGCGTGTCTGACGATGAAAAAGCCCTTACCGATGCCCGCCTGGCCGAAGAAGTGCCCGGCATTGATATCATTTTAAGTTCAAATCTGGGGCGGGAAGCGGCCGAAACGCAAAAAGTGGGCAAAACGCTGATTGTGTATCCCGGCTCTAAGTTGGACGGCGTGGGGCAGATTGCTTTGTACTTTAATAAAAATGAGGAACTGACGGACGCTCAATTTGAAGATATCGTTTTGTACCGCCGCGACTTTGGGGAAGACCCCGCCGTGGCGGAAAAAATTGCCTCCATTCGCCGCACGGCACGCGGGCAAATGAACCGCCCCGTAGGACAAATGAGCCGCGTTTTAAAAGGAAACTTGGACGAAGAATCCCCCTTGGGCGACTGGACGGCCGACTGCCTGCGCAAATGGGCCAAGGCCGAAGCGGCTGTCATCAACTCAGATTCGCTGCGTGCCGATTTGCCCGAAGGAGAAATTACACAGTATGACCTGTACGGCGTCTATCCGTACGCAGACCATGTTACTCTTTTGGACATTAAAGGTGCCGCCCTGCGTCAGGCCTTGGAAGCCGGCCTGAGCGTGCCGCACAATTTTGCGCAAATTTCCGGCTTGCGGGTGGACTATAACCCGTCCGCGCCGGAAGGCTCCCGTGTGCGCTATGTAACGCTTAACGGGGCGCCGCTTTCTTCTTCCAAGGTGTACCGCGTGGCCATAACGGACCACATGCTTGCCGGCGGCGCGGGGCACGACGCGTTTATAGACTCTTTGGAGTTTAAAAATACGCATGTGGAAATGCGCACCGTGCTGCGCTGGTGCCTGCCCGCCAAAACCACGGCGCCGCTGCCGGAAGGCGGCCGCTGGAGAAAAGTGAAATGACCTCTCCCGTGCGTCCGCTTGCGGTGGGTTCTTTTACCGCCCCTAACAATTTATGGCTGGCCCCCATGGCCGGCGTGACGGACGGCCCTTTCCGCGCTTTATGTTTGCGCGGTGGAGCGGGTGTGGCCTGTGCGGAAATGGTGTCTGCCCATGCGCTGCATTATGCCAATCCGCGCAGTTTGCGCATGCTGCGGGTGGACGAGCGGGAAAAGCCCGTTTCCATGCAAATTTTTGGCTCGGACGAGCAAACCATCGCCGAGGCCGCCCGCGCGGCCGAAGAGCGCGGTGCAGATATTGTGGATATTAATGCCGGCTGTCCCGTCAAAAAAATCAATAAAGCCGGCGCCGGCTGCGTGCTGATGAAAGACCCCGTGCATTTGGGCCATTTGGTGGCTGCGGCCGTAAAAGCCGTTAAAGTGCCCGTTACGCTTAAAACGCGCATTGCACTAAAACGCGGCGTTATTTTGGGTGACGAAATTGCCCACATAGCCGAAAGTGAGGGTGCCAGCGCCGTTGTAATCCATGGGCGCGCGGCCGAAGATATGCACAGCGGGGAACCCAATTTGGACGCGGTGGCCAAAGTGTGTGCGCGCGTAAAAATACCGGTCATTGGCAATGGCGGCATTTGCAACGGCAAAACCGCACAGGCTTTTTTTGACGTCGGCTGCGCAGGGGTGATGATAGGGCGCGCCGCGGTGGGCAACCCCTTTATTTTTCGTGACATAGCCCAAGAGCTGGCCGGCCAAGTTCCGGCCCCGCTGGATAACCGCCGCCGGGTGGAAATTTATTTGGCCTTAATTGAAGAAAACATTGCCCGCTACGGCGAAAAAATAGGCGTCGGCCGCAGCAAAAAAACGGCCGGCTATTGGCTGCGGGACTTCCCCAACGCGGCCGAAGTGCGCGGGCGTTTTGTGCGTTTGGAAACGCTGGCCGATATCCGCGCGCTGTTTGCAAGTATTACTTTTTAGTCTTTTTTTCTTCTTCCCCTATACAGCTTCGTTTTGTTTTGGTATAATATACAGGAAACCACGAGTCATTAATGCGGCGGCCACCACTCCGCTGCGCTTTAATAACAAAAGGTAAACAAGAAATTATGACGAAAACTTTTCTGCCTTCCGTCAAGGAAGTTGAAACCACCCGTAAATGGCA
>CALUQA010000070.1 GCA_944322775.1 uncultured Elusimicrobiales bacterium | reverse complement strand
ATTAAGATTCCAACGCACAGTAACTTGCTGCGGGAATGGGCAAAGCTCTACTGAGCAGACGTGCGCCCAAAACCCCAACCAGGAAAAATGCTGTGCCGATAATGAAAAATGGGACGGCAATTCGTGTGTTGCGTCAGAACGCTGCGAACCCCCGGCTGACGGGCCCAGTGGCGGCGAAATGGAATGCCCCAATGGCTATTCCGGAAGCATAACGCTTACTTGGAACTATGAAACTTGCCAATGGGACACCGTAAATAATTGTGTATGTGCCCCTGCGGAAAACGAATCGGCGACGCAAATATGTCCGACAGACCAGTATTATGAAGGGGAAATGACCCGCACTTGGAATAGCCAAACTTGCCAGTGGAGTGACTGGGACTATTCTGCCTGCAAACCCAAAGTTTCCTGCTGTCGTTTAGTACAACGCAGAGCGGAGTTTAAATGGAGTAATAGCAGTATATACAACAGCTATTGCAACAACTATAGTACGGAAACGACTTCCTCTAAAATTACCTATTATGGCAATACGGCTATGAACAAATGGTATGAGGCTTCATCTTCCAAAAACACCTGCCCGACCAAGGCGCAAGCCGGTGTCATTTTAAGCGGAAGCAAAAAAGGGTGGTCTTGTTACCGCAATCCCTCTTGGCTGGGAACTACCAACGGATGTGTAAGCCCGCAAGCCACTGCCAATGTGTGGACATGTGAAGATATCCCCTGGTCTGTGGGTACGGCTAAAAAATGCAGTCCGGATGAAATTACATCCTTGTAAAGTCAATTAGCAAAACGAAAAATCAAAAAGTCCGGTCCCAAATAAATCAGGGGCCGGACTTTTTATGTGTTGCCGAATTTTAAAATTTATTTTATTTTTGGTGCAAGAAAAGAAAAATTAAATATTTTCAGGACAAAATATATTCATGAAATAAATTTGCCTTTAAAATAGCAAGGTCTTCCGGCCTGACAAATGCCCCGAGTAATGATAAAATATACATATACTTTAATTTATACCGCCCGGTGCACCCAGGCGGCCTTGCGGAGGGCACATGCCTATTTGGATTTTTCGTTTTTCCACGCTGATTGCGTTTCCTTTCTTGACCTATGATTTTATTGATAAAGAGCCCCTTTCTTTGGCGGCGGGTCTTTTGTGCGCGCTGATTGTTATTATTGCCGAAGCGGTGTTTAAACGCCTGCGCTTGATTAAAATTATGATTGCCTGCTCGGGCTTTTTGCTTGGGTTCTTGCTGTATGTGTTTACCGATTATGCCATGCTTAACTTGTCCGGCGCGGACTCGCTGGCTTGGTGGACGCAGTATGGACGCACGGTGGAAATAGTCCTTATTGTGTTTGGCGTCTTGGCCTGCTTGTTTAAATCGCGCGATTTGGAAGGCCTTTCCTATAAAGGACGCCACCTTAAAGTGGCCGACGTAACCGCCTTGATGGACGGGCGCATTGTGGATTTGTGCGAAATTAACTTTTTGTCCGGCATTATCGTAATCCCGGTGTTTGTGCTGGAAGCGCTTAATAAAATGGCCGCTTCCAAAGACCCGCTGGAACGCGCCAAAGGCCGCCGCGGTTTAGACGTTGCCAGCCGCTTGCAGGAACTGAAAGAAATTGCCGTGCGCATTACTTCCAAAACCCCCAAGGCCGAAAATGACGTGGAACGCATTGTAAAACTGGCCAAAAGTTTTGACGCAGAAGTGGTCACGCTGGATTTTAACGTCAATAAAATTGGCGCCTTGTATGACGTGGTAGTGCTTAATATTGCCGATTTGGCCACCGCTCTTAAACCGGTGGTGCTGCCCGGGGAAACGATGTCTTTGTTCATCATGAAAGACGGCAAAGAAAAAGAACAGGGCATCGGCTATTTGGACGACGGCACCATGGTGGTGGTGGAAGACGGCCGCAAATTTATAGGCAAACGCACGGAAGTGTCTGTCTATTCCATTTTGCAGACTTCTTCCGGCCGCATGATTTTTGCCAAAGTAAAATAACATGCAAGAACAACTCTCTTTTGCCGGTGCGGTTATTGTCGCCGGCGGCCTGGGCAAACGCATGGGCCGCCCCAAACAGATGTTGCCTTTGGCTGGCCGCCCGGTGTTGGTGCGCGCAATAGACGCGTTTAAACAAATTGCGTGCGTCAAGCAAATCATTGTTGTCACTTCTTTAGAAAATCAAGAAATCCTCAAAAAATATTTTTCCGATTTAACTTTTGCCCTTCCCGGGGCTACCCGTTTGGGCTCGGTTATCCATGGCGTAAATAAACTGGACCACCGGGTGCAGGCCGTGGCCGTGCATGACGGAGCCCGCCCGTTGGTGGACCCCAAAGCGGCCGAACGCTGCCTAAAACGCGGTTTTGCCGAAGGGGCCGCCGTGTTGGCCGTGCCCATGAAAGACACGGTTAAACAAGTGCGCGGCGGTGCGGTGGAACGCACGCTGGAGCGCAACAGCCTGTGGGCGGCACAAACCCCGCAGTGCTATAAGGCCGATATTCTGCGCCGTGCGCTGGAAAAGTTTGGACACTTGCAGGACGCAACCGATGAATCGCAGCTGCTGGAGCGGCTGGGAGTAACGGTTAAAATAGAGCCTTCCGATTACAAAAATTTAAAAATTACCACGCCGGAGGATTTGGTTATGGCAGAAGCTTTTTTGCAGGCCGGTGCGCAGCAGCGCACGGGTTTTGGGTTTGATTTGCACCGTATGGCTGCCGGCCGTAAATTTATTGTCGGCGGGGTGGAAATTCCGCACAGCAAAGGCTTTGTGGGCCATAGCGACGGAGACGTGGTTTTGCACGCCGTGTGCGACGCCATGTTGGGCGCGCTGTGCCTGGGGGAAATCGGCCTTTTGTTCCCGCCGACGGACCCGACCATTAAGGGCATAGACAGCAAAAAAATTGCCGCGCGCGTGTTGGACATCGTCCGCGAACATCATGCCCAGCCGCTGCATATGGATATTACGTTGGTCACGCAGGAACCCAAAATCAGCCCGCACTATGAAGCGGTGCGCCAATCTTTGGCCAAAATTTTTGAAATGGACGTTAAAGACGTCAGTTTTAAATCCAAAAGCCACGAACACGTGGGCGAAATAGGCCGCGGCGAAGCCGCCATGTGCTACGCAACGGTCACTTTACTTATCGGAGAAGACAAATGAAAAAGACAATTCTGTTTTGCACTTTATGTTCTTTGTTGCTTGCCGCGTGCAGCACGGTGGACTATACCTCTAAACGCAAACTCAAAGGCATAGACTATTCCGCCTACGAAAATCCCTCCGCCTTTATGGGCGATAATTATTATGGCGAGTTGCCGGCCCCGTCTATTTTGGGCGAAGGAACTTTGGACGAAACGCAACAGCCCGTGGACGCCAGTGCGGATTTTACCTCGGAAGAAATTGCCGCTTCCTACGGCCGCTATACCGACGTGACGGTGGTGGCCGCGGCCAAACGGGTCAAGCTGGGGGCTTCGGCCAATTCCAAAAATATGGCTCTTTTCCAAAAAGCGTTGGACGAAGCTTACAAGCAGGCTTTGCGCACCTATCGCCCGGCCGGGTTTACCTATTCCATCGCCAGCGTGGGGGCGGTCAACCCGCTTTCCGACATTGAAGTCAGCTGTATTTTAGGCGAACAGGCCGCCAACGAAGTCGGCCAAGACACCTGCAATTTATTCTTTAACACACTGGTCAGCCAGTACAATACTTTGCTTAAAGAGGCACAAGCAAATGCTCCTTTATAATACCGAAACCCGCCGTAAAGAAGAGTTCAAACCGCTAAACCCCAAACAGGCTACCATGTACTGCTGCGGGCCGACGGTTTACAATTATGCGCACATCGGCAATATGCGCACGTATATTTTTGAAGATTTGCTCTGCCGCACCCTTCGCCTGAACATGCCGCTTAAACACGTGATGAACGTGACCGACGTGGGACACCTGGTGTCCGACGCCGACGACGGCGAAGACAAAATGGAAGTGGCCACCGCGCGCGAAGGCAAAAGTGCGTGGGACATTGCCAAATTTTACGAGCAGAAATTTTTTGAAGATTTTGACGCCCTGCACTGCACGCGCCCCACGGTCATTGCGCGCGCCACGGCGCATATCCCGGAAATGATTGCCCTTGTCAAAACGCTGGAAGAAAAAGGCTACACCTACCGCACCAGCGACGGTATTTATTACGATACGTCCAAATTTCCGCGTTACGACGCCCTGGTGGGCCGCAGCCGCTTGGAAGGGCTTAAAGGCGGCGCCCGCGTGGAAATGAGCGACGAAAAAAGAAACCCGACCGATTTTGCCTTGTGGAAGTTTTCCCCCAAAGACAAAAAACGCCAAATGGAATGGGACAGCCCGTGGGGGGTTGGCTTCCCGGGTTGGCATGTGGAATGCTCCGCCATGGCCATGAAGTACTTGGGCCCCACCATTGACATTCACTGCGGCGGCATAGACCATGTATCCGTGCACCACACCAACGAAATTGCCCAAAGCGAAGCCGCCACCGGCCAGAAATACGTGGACTATTGGGTGCATGGGGAATTTTTGGTGCTGCGCGCGGGCAAAATGTCCAAATCCGGCGGTACGTTTGTTACGCTGCAAACCTTGCGCGACAAAGGCTACGACCCGCTGGACTACCGCTATTTGTGCTTAACGGCGCATTACCGCACCCAGCTGGAATTTACCTATGAGTCTTTGGACGCCGCCCGCAAAAGCTTGCAAACCCTGCGCCAAGAAACGGCCAAAGCCGTGCAAACGGCCCAGCGCCAGCAGGCCGTGTTAAGCCCGCGCTTGGACGAAGCCAAAGCCAAATTCCGCGCCGCCATGGAAGACGATTTAAACGCTCCCAAAGCCCTGGCCGTTGTGTGGGAGCAGGTGCGCGGGGCGGACTTAAATGCGGCTGAAAAAGTGGAATTTTTAAAATTTGCAGACAGCATTTTAGCGCTTGATTTGTTCCGCGTTCCGGCGCCGGAAAAAGAAGAGCCCCTGCCCCAGCAAGTGCAGGACCTGCTTGCCCAGCGCGCTGCCGCGCGTGCCGCCAAAGATTATAAAAAATCAGACGAGCTGCGCGCCGCCATCGCCGCGGCCGGCTATAGCGTTAAAGACACGCCGCAAGGCCAAAAAACGGAGAAACTGAAATGAAAAATATAAACGCCGA
>CALUQA010000069.1 GCA_944322775.1 uncultured Elusimicrobiales bacterium | reverse complement strand
CCAGACACGGCCCAAACGTTCAAGGCGGCCGCCGCCCAGTCAGCATTTTTACGCGTGCCCTCGCCCAAATCTATTTGGCAAGATATACGGCCAAATGCCCCAGCCAGTACGCCATGCCGCACGTCCATAGTACCCATTCTGTTTTGTTCATATCAGTTCCTTGCATAAATGCGGCCGGCGCGGGCCATAGCCTTTATTTGGCGCAAGGGCTTGCGCTGGCGCAGCCAATTATAAAAGCCGGTCAAATCCTTTTCAAAAAGCAGCATGCCCGCGTGCTCAAAGCACGGGCAGCCCTCTTTGACGTACTTGAGCAACTGGTTTGGGGACAGGCGGCTTCCGGCCGTGCGCCCCGGTATTTGCGCGCACATTCCCCACAGGGTGTAATAACTTACGTCGCCAAGTTGTTTTTCAAGGGCCATACTTTCCCTTTGCTTTCTAGTCATTTTCTTCTTCCCCTTAACTAACTTAAATTTGTTAAAATAAAACCGATAGCGACCTCTGCGAAAGGTTGGGCTTTGGGCCCTGCTATCGGTTTGCAAACAAAGACTTGTTTCTTTTACGGTTGCCCGCAAAATCTTTAGCGTGGTGTCGTACTGTCTTTGTTTGCCGCCCTTTGTGGCGGTTTTTCGCGTTGTACTTTTCGCAGGTTGCAACGCGGTAAGACTGTTTTGTTTTGTGCTTTTTTATTTGGCAACCAAAAGTAAAACTCTTGGCTACTCTGTTAGTTTACGAGTTTTACAGTGTTTTGTCAAGTGCTTTTCCGTTTGAATTTTTTACGACGAAGAAAACAAAAAAATGAAATCATTAGAAGAATTGTTGAAAGATTTTAATGGCGGAATTTTAAGAGGTTCGCAGAGCAAAATTGCGCATGCTCTTAATGTAAGCACTGGCAACGTTTCAGACTGGGTCAACGGACGCACAAACCCCAGCGAAGAAAATATAAAAAAAATGACCAAACTATTCGGCGTTGATGAACGCGAAGTCAAAGCCGCCTTTGGCATTGAAGATAAAGAATTTTCCCGCTCTCTGCGCGTAACCCCTTTGACGGATAAAAACACCATTTCCCTGCCTATCCTTGCCGATGTTCCCGCCGGCCTGCCGGACTTTTCCGACGCCGACGTGGAAACCTTCTGGGATATCCCCCGCTGGGTATTCCCGGGAGCCGATTTTGTAGTTAAATGCAATGGCGACAGTTTGGAGCCCAAACTCCACCTGGGCGACTATTGCGTAATTAGAAAGACGGAAGTGCCCATGCACGGCCGCGCCATGGTAGTAAAGACGGAAAACGGCGTGTGCATGAAGGTAATTAAGAAGTTAAAGGACGGCACCATTCAACTTTGCTCCACTAACCCGAAATATAAGCCGTTCACGCCCAAGGAACTGACGATCGTTGGGCTGATTATCGGCTCTTGGAGCCGCCAAGACAAAGAAAACTGGCTTGGTTTAATGTAAGGGGGAAATATATGAAAAAGATGTTTTTTTTTTTTTTTGCTGCCGCCGTATTAACAGGGTGCGCTTCTTATAATTTTGGTCAATATAATGGCAAATCTTATCGTTTAGATACACCTGTGAAAACCGAGGAAGAAGCCACCGCCGCCGCAAAAATAAAATACGAAGCCGAAGAAAAAGCCGCAAAAGAAGAAGCAAAAAATAAATTTGACAAAGCCCTTCAGACTTTATTGACCGAGAAATGCGACACAAATAAATGGACGGGTTATGAAATGGCGGCCTCGTTTGCAAAAGCCAAAGCCTTGGACTTAACCCCTTATAAATTAATGTGGGCTACCGCTTATGAAACAAGAAATCTTCCGGAAGAATTTGCGGCCTTTCAAATAACGGCAAGAGATATGGGCTTAAGACTTATCAAAAACTACACCAACGACGATATTTCGTTCGGCTATTATAATGTTTTAAAAACAGGCTCTGCCGAACAACAAGAAACCTTTAATTCTATTGTAGAAAGATATAATCAATGCTACGAAGAATTAAAATAGTCCTGGCTGTTGCTTTATCTGTATATTCCGCCTATGGATTTTGTGAAGCAGTAGAATTGCAAAACTTTAATAAAGTGTCCCTGGCTTCCGTCTATGACGGGGACACTTTTAAAGTATATCTCTCTTGCCGATATCCTGTATTCTGCAAAGCCATTCCCGTACGGGTGCGCGGGGTGGACTGCCCCGAAATGCGCGGCGGCACCAAAGAAACCAAGACCGCGGCCAAAGCCGCAAAAGCCTTTACAAAAGATTTTTTAAAAAGCGGCAAAATACTGCTGCGCAACTGTGGGCGGGATAAATATTTCCGTCTTCTGTGCGATGTGAAGGTAAACGGCAAAAACCTTGCCGAAGAATTAATAAACAACGGGCACGGTGTGCCCTATGACGGTGGAAAAAAATGAGGAAAAAATATGAAAAATATTTTTATAGAAATAAAAGAATATATTAAAAACAATAAAATGATTTGTGTTTTATTGGCTATGTCGATTGTATTGTTTTTACAAAACTGTGGATTAAAAAAGAAATCAGAAACAACGATGTGTCTTGGGAAATAAATAGCATTTCAAGCAAGATAGACAGCATACAAAGAGATATTTATTACTTAAAATATTAATCGGCTATGCCCAAACTCCCTTCTGTCTATAAGCGCGCCGGATCCCCGGTATATTGGGGGTCTGTTATGATTAACGGCAAGCGCAAGCAGTACGCCTTGTGCGAAAACAAGGCGGCGGCCCAGCGCATGCTGGCAGACATAAAGGCAGAAGCCAAATCCCGCTCCAAATACGGGGATACGCCTTTCCAAGCCTTTGCCGAAAAATATATGGCTTGGGCCAAGGCCAATAAATCAGACAAAACAGTAAAACGGGACGCACTGTCTTTAGAATACTTACAAGAATTTCACCCCATAAAAGACTTGACGGAAATTTCCCCGGCCTTACTGGACGAGTTTAAAACGTGGCTTAAAAACCGCACGGAACGCGTCCGCCCTACCGACCGCAAAAAATATCCCCGTTTACGAGGAGTGCTGGGCCCGCACGGTATAAACCGTACCCTGCAAAGCGTCAAAATGATTATGCGGAAGGCCGAAGCCTGGGGATTGGTACCGGCGCAAAATTGGCGTCTTATTAGCAAATTTAAAACCCCCAAAGGCCGCGTAGAGTTTTTCACCCCGGCCGAATTAACGCAAATGTTGGACTATACCCGCGTGCTGGCTGCCCAATTCCCTCCGGAAAAACGCCCGCCCTGGCAAACAATTATTCTGTTGGGGGCCCGTGCCGGCCTGCGCAGGGGGGAAATGCAAAATCTGATGTGGTCGGATATAGATTTCGGCAAAGGCATTCTCTCTATTACACCCAAGAAAGACTGGACCCCTAAAGATTATGAATGTAGGGATATCCCTTTGGCAGAAGACCTTAAAGCCCATTTGCAAAAACTCCCCAAACGCGGCCCCTATGTGCTTTACGACGTGTATGGGGATAGGCTTAGCGTTGACAGCATAACTACCTATTTTAGGGATAAAATAGTCAAAAAATGCGGCTTAAGCGGAAACGTGCACAAACTGCGCCACACGTTTGCCAGCCATTTGGTGCAAAACGGGGTGGACTTATACACCGTTTCCAAACTGTTGGGGCACAGCAGCATAAAGACCACCGAAATTTATGCCCACCTATCCCCTGTCACTTTGGCGGGGGCTGTGGCCAAACTGCCGGTGCTGTAGTAAAAATTGTAGTAAAAAAAATAATGTTTTAAATCAGCAGAGAGGAACGCGGAAGGAAATAAAAGAGTGCTTTTGTATAGTGAAAAAGTACATATTTTTTTACTTTACTATACAGAAACAGGAATAATACTCATATCGCCTAGAGGGCGCCATTTAAACCCCGTATCGCAAGATACGGGGTTTTTGTTTGTATAAAATCGTGCAAAAAGCGGGATCATATCAAGCAAGTACGGGCGGGGCCCTCATCACAACGTGTGGCTCAAAGGGAGAGCTGGCTTTGGTGCCGGTAAGTGCGGGGGAAAAAGGTTAGAGCCAGAAAATAGTTTTGTCTAAATGTGTTCCCGACCTATGGCGCCAACGTCCGCCCCACGTGCAGTGTGCTTGCCCGGTTTTAATTTTTTACGTGACGGGGAAAATCAGTCAAAGCGTTTAACCCGGCTGTGGCAATAAGGCTGCGTGCCTTTGCGCTGATAATAATGCTGGTGGTAATCTTCCGCCGGCCAAAAGGCCTGCAAAGGCAACAATTGCGTTTTAACTGCCAGCCCCTTGCTTTGAAGGATACTTATTAGTTTTTGGGCGGTCTGCTTTTGCTGCTCATCTGCGTAAAACACGACCGAACGATACTGCGCACCAATGTCGGGTCCTTGTCCGTCTGCCTGGGTAGGGTCGTGAATTTCAAAAAACAGTTTAGCCAATGTTTCATAGCTGACGAGCTTTGGGTCAAAGACGATACGCACGGCTTCGTAATGGCCGGTTTTACCACTGCAAACCTGCTCATAGGTGGGGTGCGATACATGTCCGCCGGTGTAGCCGCATTGAATTTCTTTTACGCCGTTTTGCTGGGCCATCAGGTGTTCCACGCCCCAAAAACAGCCGCCTGCAAACACAGCCGTTTGCAAAGGGGAAGCAGCGGCGGGGGTGCTTTCTTGTGTGTCTGCTGCCTGTTCCGGCACAAAATCCAGGGATAGCGAGTTAACACAATGGCGGGTGTTTTTGGCGGTAAATCCTTCGCCTTCAAACACATGGCCCAAATGCCCCCCGCAATGCGCGCAGGAAATTTCGGTGCGCAGGCCATCGGGGTCTGGGGTGCGTTTTACGGCGCCTTTAATTTCTTCGTCAAAGCTGGGCCAGCCGCAGCCGCTGTCAAATTTATTTTCGGAGCGGTAAAGCGGCGCCCCACATCGGCGGCAAATGTAAACGCCTTTTTGATGGTGGCGATAAAACTTGCCGGAAAAAGGGGCTTCCGTTCCCTTATGCAAAATAATTTGTTCTTCTTGCGGAGTTAATTTTTTCATAAATTTTTTGTGTCTTTATAGTAGCAGTTGCCATTGTTTTTGGTCAAGCCGAAAAAAGGATAAAAAGATATTCACTTTACAGTGTGTTAAATAGCAGAGATGTTTCAGCCTGTTGCTTGCCCCCATTTGCAGTTGATAAGTTCCGTACGGCCACACCAAAGAATATTGTCGGACCCATAAAGCCATGTCACGGAGTAATGAACTAGACGGAAATAGATTATGGCCGTTAAATAAAATCCCCCTGCTGGGTGGCAGGGGGATTTTTATTTTTCAATTACCAATTCTTGAACGGAGGTTTTATCAAAGGATACTAGCTTTTTTATTTCAAAGTTTTTTACCGTTTCTAAAAATTTTTTGCAAAACTCATTGCTGCTTGCACTTTCGGCCAAACAGTCCGTTTGCCCATCAGGGAAAGGACGTATTAAATCGTATCGGTGGCGTACGCTGCCTGTTCTGGAGGCGGTAATAATGCCGGAATTTCCATCCGGCAGCAACCGCAGGGTGACGATGAAACCGTTTCCATGCTGCATGCCTTTTCTGCCAAAACCAAAGAAATAATCGGCGGAGTTGTTTGTGGGGCGGCTGGTTATTTCCAGCGTGGCTGGCTGTGGAACCCAAGGGATAAGCTCTTGCCAGTTGTTGGTATATGCCTGGTGTTTGGCATGATAAATTTCTTCGGCTATGGATATATTTATCAAAATAGCCTGCATGGAAATGCTTTGGTTTTTTTCCAACTGAAAGAAATAACGCGGCAGCAGCAACCAGGCAGACAAAGCCAAAATGAAAGCCACAACCAGTATGCCAAAATTAGAAGCGCCTTTGATGTTGTTTAATTTTCGCATCTTTTCCTCTTTTCAACCCACAAACCTTTAGAAATGTCATACGGCCATTTGGGCTGCGGTCCGTTGCGTCGGGGTTGTGTGGCCTAATATATTTATTTAAAGCCTAAACCGCTATAAGCAGGGCACCGGGAATATGCATAACCCCAAGCCCTTATAGTGTATCTTAAATATTGCCTGCCAGCAATATAAATAATCCTAAAAAAACAACACAGAGTAACAATTTGGTTAGCCCTAAGTGTTTCTTTAAGAAATCATTAAAATGTTTAGACTCATATCCTGCCAAAGCCAGCGCAAACACGCCAAGCAGCGGCACGATGAACATCAAATTATACAATAGCAAATAAATGACGGCCTTCACGCGGTAGGCCGGGTCCTGCATAATCAGCACGACGGTGGGCAAATAAACCTGTCCGGTGCATACCGCTTCCACCAAAGATACGCCAAACCCTACTGCCAGCGCCGCCAGCATCAGCCGCCACAGGCTTTCGTGTTTGTCGCGCAGGAAAAAGCCCATAATTTTGTGAATGCGCACTTTTAGGTTTTGCGGCAGCTGCAAAAGCATTTTTTCAGACTTTTTTGTTTTTTTATAAATCCAAAAATCATATAGGCTTAACACAAAGAAAGCCAAACACAACAGGGCCGTTACAATGTAAAAGGCTTTTATTACCCAATAAAAACCGCGCATGGCATAGAGGAACTGAAACAGCCCCAACCCTATTAAAACATACGCGATGAACACAGCCACGCAATAGGAAAGGCCGACGACAATAATTTCTTTGCGGGTGTATTTATAGACGGTAAGAAAAGAGATGAAGAAGATAATAACGGCAAAAGCGCACGGGTTAATGCCGTCCACCAAGCCGGCCCCGATAATGGCCCAAAGCGTAATTTGATTAAAGGCAGTTTGGGTGTCGGGTTTTTGGGTTTGAATATTTGTCTTTTTGCCAAGCAGCAGGGCTTTTTCTATGGCGCTTTCGGCATAGGTTTTAATTTCGTGCGGGTAGCCCACCATATACGTGTCTCCCACCACGGCGGTGGGATAGGCCGGCTCTTGCCCAAAGGCTTGGGCCGTTTGCTGCAAAATCAGGTTGTTGCCGTCTTGGGATACGTCATAAATGACAAAGTTTACGCGGTCTTTATATTTTTCTTGCAAAACGGGCAGATATTCGTTTTTAAAGTGCTGGCAGTGCACGCACGTCGGGCTGACGAAAATGGCAAAGTCCGCCTTGGGGGCGGACTCGCTGGCAAAAACAGACGGCAAAGCGCAAATTAGAAGCGCAAAAAACAGAATAATTTTTTTCATGTTACAGAGCGACCTTTATAAACTCGGATACGCCTTTCATCACCATATCCACCGACATTAACACCAATATCATACCGCTCAAGCGTTCAATGGCTATCAGCCCGCGTTTGCCCAATAAGTTGGTAATGGGGGAGGAAAGCATTAAAATGGCCGAGTTGATGATGGAAGCCGTTAACACCGCTCCCAGCGTCAGCATTTTATGAGGCTGCTGTGCGGAAATAATCATAACCAGAGACAGCACAGCCGGCCCCGCCACCAGCGGAATGGCCAAAGGCACGATGAACGGTTCTTCTTCTTTAGGGTTGGTGTGGGTTTCTTCTTCGTTGCTAAATACCAATTTGATAGAGATGATGAACAAGATAATGCCGCCGGCAATGCTCATGGAAAAAGACTGTATGCCAAACATCTGCAAAAACCATTTGCCCAAATACAAAAACGCCACCGTAATGCCCATGGCAATCAGCAGTTCGCGCACCAGCACGGTGGTGCGGCGTTCGGGCGCCACTTTTTTAAGGGCGGATACAAACAACGGAATGTTACCGAAAGGGTCCATTACCAGGCAAAGCGTAATTACGGAAGAAAAGAAAAAGTCCATACAAACTCCTTATACACAAAACACCGGCCATGTAAAAGCCGGATTTGCCTATAGTATAGCAATTTAACGCCTGTAAGAACACCCCCGCCGTCTAATTAAAAAGAGCTGTCATGCCCTTCCAGTGATTTGCTACAATAAACCTATGTTAAATAGACAAAGACACAGTTTTTGGAATATTATTAAGTGGTTTTTCTTGGCTACGTTCATTGGCGTGGTGGTAGGTTGTGTGGACGCGCTTTTTTTAAAAACGTTGGACGGTGCCATTGCCTGGCGCAACCACATTCCCGTTTTTTATATTGGTTTACCCATCTTTTTATACGTCATTTGGCTGCTGGCCCGCAAGGCTGCCCCGCAAGCGCAGGATTATTCCACCGATGCCGTTATCAATAAAATTAACTCTTACCGCCCGATAGGGTTGCTTTCGGCGGTTAAGTCGCTGGTGTTGTCCGTTTTTACGATGACGGTGGGGGGATCGGCCGGTAAAGAAGCCCCGTGCGCAGATGCCGGCGCGGGCATTGGTTCTGCTTTTGGCAGGCTGTTTCGCATGAATTTGGAAGACCAGCGTAAAATGATGATTTGCGGCGTAAGTGCCGGCTTTGCCGGGGTGTTTGGCGTGCCGATATCGGGGGCGCTGTTTGGGTTGGAAGTACTGTGGGTGGGCCACATTTTTTATGATGTCATGTTCCCGGCTTTTATTGCCGGGATTACCGCCTTCCAAGTGACCACCTGGCTGGGGGTGGACTATATTTATCACCCCATGAACTTTGCCCCGGTGTTTGCCGAACAGTTTTTCTTAAAGGTGTTGCTGGCGGGGCTGTTCTTTGGCGTAGTGTCTATCATGTTTACCGAAGTTATGAAGTTTATGAAGGTGCTTTTCCGCTATATTTCATTTAAAACCTCTCCTTTTTGGCGCTGTTTTATTGGCGGGGTGATCCTGGTTTTGGTGGGCATGTTGACCTCTCCTTTGTATTTAGGCTTGGGTATGGACGGCTTTAACGGCATTTTGGCCGGGGGGGATTTGCAGTCTCCCTTTGGATTTCTGATTAAAACCTTTACCACGGCCGTCACGTTTGCCGCAGGCGGCGTGGGCGGCATTGTAACGCCGATTTTCTTTGTCGGTGCGCAAGCCGGCGCCACAGTGGCCCCGCTTTTGGGGGTGGACGCCACCACCATGGCGGCCTTGGGCCTGGTGGCGGTGTTGGCCGGTGCGGCCAATACGCCGCTGTCTGCCAGCATTATGGCCATAGAACTTTTCGGGGCGGAAATTGCTCCCTATGCCGCAGTGGCGTGCGTGATTAGCTTTTTGCTTACGGGGCAGCAAAGCGTGTATGGCAGCCAGCGCATTTCTTTTGACAAAGAAACGGAAGCCAGCGTGGGCCCGGTGGACTATGAACGGCCGGAAAAAGCACGCAAAATGGCCGGACGCAAAGGGCTGCTGCTTAAAACATTTAAAGAAATGTCCAAACACCTTATTCCAAACCCCAAAGGGTTTGATGATGACAAAGATAAATAATCCGCCTTTTTGTGCTGCTCAGTCCCCTGCGTTTGCGGGGGATTTTTTATGGGGCCAAACCCCCGTGCCCGAACGCGTCATATTTTAGTAGAATAGCATTATGGATTTGTTTATCGTTTTACCCATATTGTTTTTTTCCATTGTGCTGCATGAGTTTGCACATGGCTATTGCGCGTACCGCTTGGGGGACGACACCGCCTATATCATGGGTCGTTTGACGCTAAACCCGCTTAAGCATATCGATTTAATCGGCACCATAGCCGTGCCGGCCTTGTGCTATGTGATGGGTGTGCCCATGTTTGGCTGGGCAAAACCCGTGCCGGTCAATGCTTTGCGCTTAAACGATCCCCGCAAAAGCATGGGCAAAGTGGGCTTGGCCGGTCCGTCTGCCAATTTGCTGTTGGCGGTGCTGTGCGCGTTTTTTATTAAGCTGGTGTTGGTGACGGGCTTTCTTTCCCCGCAGGGGGCGGCCCAGACCATTAAATTTTTAATCTATGGCCTGCAGATTAACGTGTTGCTGGCCGTGTTTAATTTAATGCCCATTCCGCCGCTTGACGGCGGGCATATTGTAGAGGCTTTGCTCCCGCCGGGACCGGCGCTTAAATACGGTCTGTTTTTTGGGCGCTGGGGCATGTATATTGTGTTGGGGCTGATTATTACGAGCCTGTTTCGTTTTATTTTATATCCGCCGATGTATTTGGTTGTCAGTTTGTTGGGCAAGATATTCGGCATTTAAAGAGGAATTATGAGTACAGACATTATTGTATCCGGCATGCGCCCTACGGGCAAATTACATTTGGGTAACTATCACGGGGCGCTTAAAAACTGGGTAGAATTGCAAGACAAATATAAATGCTTTTTCTTCGTGGCGGATTTGCACGCGCTGACCACGGCCTATGAACATACCGAAAACCTGGCCGAAAACAGCGAGCAAATGCTGGTGGATTGGCTTTCTGCCGGCTTGGACCCGCAAAAATGCACCATTTTTATTCAGTCCGACGTACCGGAAGTAAGCGAACTTAACACCCTGCTGGGAATGATTACCCCCTTGGGCTGGTTGTTGCGCAACCCGACGTATAAAGAGCAAGTCCAGGAACTTTTGGCCCGCAAATACGCCGGCCAGTTGCAAGGCGACGAAAACACCCCGTTGGCCGAACGCGTAAAAGGCTTGGCGGACGAGGATATTTCCGTCTATGGCTTTTTGGGCTACCCGGTGCTGATGGCCACCGATATTCTGATTCATAAGGCCGCCTATGTGCCCGTCGGCAAGGACCAAACCGCCCATCTGGAAATCGCACGCGACATCGTGCGCCGCTTTAACGAAATTTATAAAACCGAAGACGTGTTTGTGGAACCCAAGGCCCTGTTTACCAAAGTGGCCAAGGTGCCGGGGTTGGACGGGCATAAAATGTCCAAATCCTACCACAACACCATCAACCTGGGCGAAGACTTGGACAGCGTGCGCAAAAAAGTGATGTCCATGTACACCGACCCCAACAAAAAGAAAGCCACCGACCCCGCCAACCCGGAAGGGTGCGTGGTGTATGCTTTCCACAAAATTTATAATCCGGACTATGCCAAACGCTGTGAAGAATGCAAAGCCGGCGCTTTGGGCTGCGTGGCCTGCAAAAAACAATTGTTTGCGCTAATGGAGCCGGAAATGAAGGCCTTCTTGGAAAGACGCAAAGTGTTTGAAGGCGACAAAGCCCAGCTGGAGAAAATTTTGCACAGCGGCAAAGAAGCCGCCCGCGCTTCGGCCGCCGCCACGCTGCAGCAGGCCAAGCGTGCCATGAAAGTGATTAAATAATATGATAAACACCGCGCCGATTAACGTTCATATTAATGTGTTTGAAGGCCCCATGGACCTTCTGCTGCACCTTATCAAAAAAGACAATTTGGACGTAACCGACGTGAACGTGTCCGAAATCACCAAGCAGTATTTAGACTACTTGAACGTGATGAAGGAGCTAAACCTGGAAATTGCCGGCGAGTTTTTGGTCATGGCCAGCACGCTGATGCAGATTAAAGCCAAAAGCTTGCTGCCCTCCCAGGTGCCCACGAGCGGAAACGAAGGGCCGGACCCGGCCAAAGAGCTTATTGCCAAGCTGCTTGAATATCAAAAATACAAAGAAGCCGGCAAATTTCTGGAAGGCAAACTGGAAGAAAACAAAGACAATTTTTATAAATCCGCCCCCATTTTTGACAATGGCGAGAAAGTGCTTAATTTGCAGCTGTTTGATTTGCTTTCCGCCGTCAAGCGCGCCTTTGACCGCTTAGACGAGCGCAAACGCGTGGAGCTGCTGAAAATAGAAGAGTTCCCCATTGAAAGCAAAATGGAAAAAGTGGTGCAGCTGCTTAAAACGCGCCAATGGATATTGTTGGACGATATTTTTGTAGGGGAAACCAAAAAGCGCGGCATTATTACCTGCTTTATGGCGGTGCTGGAGCTGATGAAAATTAAAAAACTGCTGGCCCGGCAAGATGAGCAAGACGGGCAAATACGCATTTATTTAAACCCCGACAACAAAGATACGGACTTCCGCGAACTCATGCATGGGGACGCGGCTTAACGGAGATTTTATGG
>CALUQA010000068.1 GCA_944322775.1 uncultured Elusimicrobiales bacterium | reverse complement strand
TGCCGCCGCGAGCAGGGTTTCTTTTTTTGCGTCGCTGGCGCGCACGTCCAGCGGCTCCAGCCAGGTTTTGCATAAACGAGCATTAATATAAGGGGAAAGAATTTTAGAAAAAGAAACCGGTTCGTTTTTATGTTGCTGCAAAATAGCTGCTGCGTCGGCAGCAGGCATGAAATTAATGTGTATTTCTTGTCCTTCCTGCCAATAAAGCGAAGTTTGCAAAATCACCGGGCCGCTGAAACCCTCATGCGTAAAAAGCAGGGAACCCTTTTCTTTGTGTTTGCCGACGGTGACATGTGCTTGCAAGCTGTTGCCCGCCAGTTGGCGGCAGCTTTCTCGCCAGGTTTTTGGTGCCTGCAAAGAAACCAGCACCGGCCGTTGCTCTATGACGGGCAAACCCAACTGGGCGGCCGCTTTGGCGGCAAAACCGCTGGCCCCCAAGGCCGGATAAGAAAGCCCGCCGCAGGCCAACACCAAATTTAAAGAATAAAATGTGCCGGCGGAAGTTTCCGTGCGGAAAATATCTTTTTCCTTCTGTATTTTTAATACTTCCACCCGGGTTTTTATGTGGGTATTCATTTCTTTTGCGCGGCGGGTAAGCAGAGCGGTAATGTCGGCGGCGCGCTGAGCAAAAAGCCGTCCGTTTTCTTTTTCTTCAAAAGGAATATGATTTTCTTGCAATAACTGAATAAAATTTTGCGGTCCGAATGCTGCCAGCACATTATGGCAAAAATGCTTGCTGCGGCTGACATAATCACGCGGGGAAACGCCGATATTGCTGAAGTTGCATTTTCCCCCGCCGCTGATATTCAGCTTTGCACCCACCTGCGGGTTATGCTCCAGCAGTACTTTTTCCGCCCCAAAGGAACCGGCGCAAAATAAGCCGGCTGCGCCGCCGCCGATGATGACTGTGTGCCAAATAGGTTGTTGGGTGTGGTTCATAAGCAATAATATTGTACATAAAATGAATAAAAATGAAGTACAATAAACACAGGTTTATTTAGTCCGTGTTTTGAGAACACTTGTTGAAAAAAAAAATAAATGCTATACTTTTATAGGAATAATTCTTAAAAAGGTAATTTTATGTATCTTACACAACCTGTAACAAACGGAAAAGACTTAAAGGCCCGGGTGGAAGAGTTCAAAAAACTGTGCCGCAGCCGTTCTTTGCGCATTACTTCCCAGCGGCTGGAAATTTTCCGCACGGTTGCCCAGTCTAAAGCCCACCCCAGTGCAGAAGCGGTGTTTGCCGCCGTGCGCAAAAAATTGCCCAATATTTCTTTAGATACGGTGTACAGAACATTGGCTTCCATGGAAGAAGCCGGGGTCGTTTTTCGGGTAGGGCTTTCCAGCAAGGCCCGCTTTGACGCCGACTTAACCCCCCACTATCACTTTGTGTGCATGAACTGCGGGGAAGTGTATGATATTTTTCCGGGGGAAGGCGAACAGCCGGTATTAATGCCGCAGAATATTAATGAATTTGGTGAAGTAAAAAACGTAAACCTCCAATTCCGGGGGATTTGCAACCGCTGCCGCAAGGCGACGGAAGATATACAGAAGTAACAGCAGTACATTTCGCCCAAACAGGCGAAATATAAACAGGAGAAAATATGGAATTGAAAGGATCCCAGACCGAGAAAAACCTGTGGACCGCTTTTGCCGGCGAATCCCAGGCGCGCAACAAATATACGTACTATGCTTCCAAAGCCAAAAAAGAAGGCTTTGTGCAAATTGCCAAGATTTTTGAAGAAACCGCCAATAACGAAAAAGAACACGCCAAACTGTGGTTCAAATATTTGCACGGCGGCGAAGTGCCGGGCACGGCGGCCAACCTGTTAGACGCTGCCCAGGGCGAAAACTATGAATGGACCGACATGTATGCCGGCTTTGCCAAAACGGCCAAAGAAGAAGGGTTTGACAAATTGGCCTACCTGTTTGATGCCGTGGCCAAAATTGAAAAAATGCACGAAGAACGCTACCGCAAATTGCTGCACAATGTGGAAGCGCAGGAAGTTTTCAAAAAGGCTGGCATTGTAATGTGGGAATGCTCCAACTGCGGACACATTCATATCGGCGAAAAAGCCCCCGAAGCGTGCCCCGTTTGCGCGCACCCGCAGGCTTACTTTATGATTCATCCGGAAAACTATTAATTTTTTCCGCTTGGAATATACCCCGCCGACTTGCACCGGCGGGGTTTTTTATGCCATAAAAATACCCCCGCCCAAGGGCAGGGGTGTGTAAAATGCACGGGCAGAAAGGTTAATCTCTTTGGGAAGAAATAATTCCCCCCGCCAAGGCTAAAAATGCGGCAAAAAACATGGCCGCCGAATAACCGTGCAAAAAAGCGTCCTGCTGTGAAAGTCCCGCCGCTAAAAAATGCTCCTTTACCGGCGAAAATACGGCCACGCTTAATGCCACCCCCAGCACCGTTCCGATGTTGCGGCAAAGCGCATTGGTGCTGGTTACAATGCCTATTTTATTTTTGGGGGCTGCACTGATGACGGTGTTGTTGTTTGGCACCTGAAATACGCCCGAGCCCGTGCCCATAATCAGCTGGCAAGCAACAATGTACCACACGGAGGGTGCCGGCCCGATAAAGGCAAACAAAAGGGCGCCAATTAAAATAAGCCCCAGCCCGGCCGTGGTGATAAAGCGCGCGCTGTACCGTTCCG
>CALUQA010000067.1 GCA_944322775.1 uncultured Elusimicrobiales bacterium | reverse complement strand
GTAAAAGAAACCGTGCCTTTGCCGCCCGACAGCGGCAACATGGGGTTAAAGTAGGCCGTTTCGGAAAAGTCGCTTCGCGGCGTTTGCGTGCTGGCGGGTTCGGTGGCACCGGCTACGCCTGCTTCTGCAGTGGCGGCGGTGTCAAAGGCAACTTCTTCTTCCGCCACGACCGCGTCACGCGCCATGGAATTAGTTTGCATGGCTGCCATGGGTGCGGCGGCTTTAAGCATCATATTGCTGCGCACCATGCCGCCATAAGCTGCAAAACGCTGCTGCAGATTAAGCTGCGGCATAATGGGGGCTCTGAGCAATTGGGTTTGTGCGTTATCTTGTGCAGACCAATAAGAAGCGTACACGTCAAAGCCGCTGTCTGCAAGGCCGGCGCCAAAACGCGGGGAAGGGTATAAGTCTTTCAGCGTAAAGGCGCTTTCTTGAGAAGAGGCATAATAGTCCAGTGATTTGTCGTACACGCGCACGGAAGCCTGCCCCTGCGCAGGCCCGCCGTTTGCATTCGTGGCGCTGACAGACCAGTTTACTTTCTGGCCGGGGCGCACTTCCTGCGGTACCTGGATATGGAAGGCCAGTTCTTTATTGTCAAAGGGCACGTCTATAAAAGTTTGGGCGGTGTAAAAGCGGTAATCGCCCGCACCAAACCAGCGCAGATATACGCCGCCGCGCCAGTCGTTTTGTATGGGCAGCATATAAATGCCTGCACCGGGGCCCACAAGTTCACGCGTGGCTAAAAATTCGCCGCCGTTGTATACTTCTATGCGTTTGGCGCCGCTGAGTGCTTTGGCACCAATAAGCACTTTGGCCTGCGAACCCGGATAGTACGAAGACTGCTGGGCAATGGCCACGGCGGGCAAGTCCAGTTTAGACTGTTTTTGCGCCACCAAAAAGACCAGTTCCACATCGTCGGCATTTTTGCTTTGCAGTTTAAGTTTATAAATGCCTTCGGGCAGCGGGTCAATGGAAATTTGCGTTTCCTGCCCGTCTTTTACGTTAAAAGATTGCTTGGCCACGCGGCGGAGCTCTTTATTGGCGCCGTAGTAGGCTTCCAAATTGCCGTTGGCGGAAGCGGAAAAAACAGGAACGTCATCCTTATTCTGAGGAAGTACGTTTTCCAGCTCGTAAATTTCCGCCGTAAATTTGCCGTCCGTGGGCTGGCCGTTGACATCGGTCAATTTTACGCGGGCCAGCAGGCTCTTTTCGTCGGCGTCATAAAAGCCTTTGTCAAACACGGCCTGGAAAAATTGCGCCTTGCGGCTGGCTTTATAGGTGTGCTGCGTTTCTATCACGCGGCCGGAAGCGTCCATCACGGACGCATGCACCGTAAACACGGAAGGGAAGCCGTTGTCCTGCCCGGGCTGGGGGGTAAATTTAATTTCAAAATTACCGTCTTTGTCCGTGGTGGTGCGGCCTTCGGCCACAAACTCGTTGCCGGAGGGGAAGCTGCCCGTTCTCCACCACCAGAAAGGCGGGCGGAAATAGGTGCGGTTGACCGTATAGGTGACGGAAGCCTTTTCCAGCGGGACACCAAAATAATATTGCGCATGGCCGGTGATGGTGGCTTCTTTGTCATACTGCAGTTTGGCCGCGTCGGCAAGCGTAATTTCGTAATCGGGGCGTTTATATTCGTCCACGCGGAAATGGGCATAGCCTTCTGCGCGGATTTTGCCTGTTTTATAAGACACTTCCACGCTGTACTGCCCCAGCAGGCCGGTGTCCGGCAGCGTCAGGGCGTCTTGGGCGGTGCCATAGGCGTTAAGCGTTAAGGTGCTTTGATGCACTTTTTCGTAATTGGCGTCGCGCACGGTTAAGGTTACTTTGCTGTCCTGCGGCATGGTTTGCAGGCCGCGGCCGGTTTGCTCAAAGCCATACACGGCCAGCTGCACTTTTTGGCCGGGGCGGTAAATGGCACGGTCCGTTTCGGCATAAAGCGTAAAGGGCGAAGCGTCGTAAAAATCAAAGTACACAGAGCCGGACATAAAGGCGGTGCTGTCGTCTTTTACGGCTTTGGGCAAAATGAAATAACTGTTGGATTTGCCTTGGTTGAGATAAATTTTGCGCTGCAGCGTCAGCAAGCCGTTTTCGTTGGTTTTGCCGGTTTGCGTGTTGCCTTTCCAGTCGGTGTAATAGGTAATGTCGGCATCGGCCACCGGTTCGCCGGTTTTAAGGTTTAACGCATAAATGCGGAACACGTTGGGCGTAATGGTTTTGGCCTGGCGGGTGCGGTAGTCGGCGGGTTTGCCCTCTATGGCAGAAGAGGCAAACAGTGCCAGCTCTGTATTGTTAAGAACCAGGGCCTGCACGGGGGCTTGCTGCGGGTCAAAGGTTTTGTCGTAAGAAAGCAGCAACACATAAAAGCCGCGTTTGTGCAGGGGGGGCAGTTTCATGTCCAAATCTTTAAAGGCATGGGGTTTGTCGTACGAAACGGCGGCGTTGGTTTCCGCCACGGACGTGCGCTGCAAAATCTGCGGGATTTGGTCCGAAGGAACGGAGGTTAAATACCGCCAGGAATTAATCGTGCCGGAGCGGGAAGCTTTATACCATTTGCGCAAATCAGCCTCGCTGGCGGAATAAATGCGGGCATACACCATGTCTATGTTGCGTGCGGTAAAAGAGACGGAGGCGTCTGCCAGGTTTTGGCTGGACGCGGCGGCCTTTACGTTAAGCACTGGCCGGCGGATATCCCGCGCCAGTTCGGCGCAGGCTTGGCTGTAATAGCCGCCTTGCAGCTCGGCCGCGGCCCAGTCGCACACGGCCACGGCTTGGGCATATTCTTCGGCCGTGTTAAGCAGCTGCGCCGCCTGCAGTGCGGCATAGGCTTTGCCATATTCGGCGCCGGAAGAAAGCAGGGCTTGGCTTATTTTGCTTAACAGGCCTTTCTTTTCCGTGGAATAGCCGGCCAGTTCTTGCAGCAGTTGGGCCGCTTCCAGGCGTTGCTTGGCTTGGTCTTCAAAGCTAAATAAATAGGAATAATCAAACGGCAGCGTCAGACGTTGGGCTTGCCAAATAATGCGCGCGTCGGCGCGGCCTTTGCCGCCCAGCTCGGCCGCTTCGGTGAGGATATAGACCACTTTTTGCACATCATCGGTGGCTTTGACAAAGGTTTTGGGCTCTGCATGCAGCACCGCATTGGCGCGCAGCGGCACGGCCACCGGGGAGGAAAGAAGCCGTTGTTTCCACTGCAAAACCACAAAATCAAACAGCGTGGGAATGGCCTTTTGGTCGGTATCCTGCAAATTTAAAATCAGGGTTTCTTTGGCAATGGGCGCATTGATAAGAAAGGTGCGCAAATCCCAAAGTTGCTGGTAGCATTGGTCTATTTTTTCGTTCCACTGTTCTTTGCTAAGTTTAGGGAGGGAGGCATTTTCTTCGTCGGCAGAAGGAAGAATGGGCGCGTATATTTGGGTAAGGCGCTGGGCCGTGTAGGCACGGTAAAGCAGAAAGCGCGCTTTCCAAAGCGGGTTTTGCGGCAGGTCGTAGGTAAAAGCCGTTTCCGCCGCCGTTTGATATTTGCCCAGCATATATTGGCTGGCAATCACGCGCAGCTGCGCCTCATATAGGTTTTCGCCTTTGGCGGAAGCTACTTCCTGCTGGTAATATTTCAGCGCCTCGGCAAAGCGGCCGCTTTCATAGGCGGCGTCTGCCGCTTGGCGGTTTTGTGCCGCCAGGTTAAGCGGCAGCAGGCACAAAGCAAGCAAAATAATTTTTTTCATACGTCCTCCCTATTCCCTCTATAAAACGGAAAAATCCCTTTGCATGCAAATGCGTAAGAGATTTTCCGTTTTAGTTACTCTACAAATTTTTCGTGCGTGTGCGCTTACATTTTTTCCGGCGCGCTCACGCCCAAAAATTCCAGCCCTTTCTTAATGCGTTCGGCCACCCGCTGGCAGATGAACAGACGCGACTGCGTCAGCGGCAGGTTGTTTTCGTCCAATACGCGGCAGGTGTCGTAGAACGAATGGAACAAGCCGGCCAGCTCCGTCAGATAGGTGGTCAAGTGGTGCGGGCTTAAGTCGTGCAGACAGTTCTGCAACACCGGTTTAAACCACACCAGTTTAAGCAGCAGGGCGCGTTCCTGCGGGGTCAGCGGCGTGATAATATCGGCCGGCTGGAGGCCCTTTTCGGCCGCGGCTGCAAAAATGGAGTGAATGCGCGCATGCACATATTGCACATAGTAGACGGGGTTTTCGTTGGACTGTTTTTTGGCCAGTTCAATGTCAAAGGTCATTTGTGCATTGGGGGTGCGGCTGGCAAAAAAGAAGCGGCAGGCGTCTGCGCCCACGTCGTCAATCAGTTCGCGCAAGGTGATAAATTTGCCCGCGCGTTTGGACATTTTTACCTGTTCGCCGTTATCAAGCAAGTGCACCAGCTGGTGAATGATGGGCACGAAAGACTGTTCTTCTTTGCCCAAGGCATGCACGGCCGCTTTCATGCGCGGCACATAACCGTGGTGGTCGGCACCCCAAATATCAATCAGCGTGCCGTAGCCGCGGTCATATTTATT
>CALUQA010000066.1 GCA_944322775.1 uncultured Elusimicrobiales bacterium | reverse complement strand
GAAAAAGGATATCTGTATTTCTTGGACAAGAAAGGCGATATCTCCAGAGCCAAAATGGTGAACGCGAAATAATTTAACGCCCCGCAAACGCGGGGCGTTTTTTTGTTACAAAAACATTCCTTCCCATTGGCTTGCTATGGCCTGGCGCCAAAAAGACGGCTTAAAGAAACACGCCGGATGGATAAGCCAATAGCGAAAAATAATTTTGGCACGCTGCCACGGCGTCCAACGCGACCAAGGCCGCGGCCACGGGGTCTGCGCCATATATGAAAGATATTCTTCTTTTCTTCCCCAATTATATCCATACAGCCACGGTTTGTATTTACTTAAATAATGCACAACAACGCACCGATCTTTCGTTTCCTTAAATTCTTGCAGCAGTGCCGGCGGAACCTCTTTTTCGTCCAAAAAAGGAGGCATATTAAACCGAAGCGGAAGAATTTTTCTTTTTTCTGCACACACAAAATTAATAGCGTCTTGGTCAAAAAATCTAAGCTGTTTTTGATGCCGTTCAATAAAGCGCAGGCATTTTCCCGTCAAGTCCTCTTTCCGTGCCAAGTCCAAATTTATTAGCAATACGCCGGAGTTCAGATAATCTATATGCTTAAACATTTTGACAAACTCTTCATTTACATAAAAAGAATCTAATTGCTCAGGCTGAAATTTATAAAGTGCCCATAAGGCCAAATCTCTCACCCCGGCAATTAAGGTGCCCTGCATATCCAGACTAAACAGTTCCGCCAAGCTGCCCCGCACCAAAACATCTGAATCTAAATACAACACGCGCGCCGTATCAGGCAACAGTTGCGGCAAAAGCAATCTGGCAAAAATAGCGACGGACCAATGATCTTTCATCGGAATATCTTTGACCATGCTTAAATCACAAGCTATAAAAGTTACCTGGTGCGGAGTTCCTTTCAGCAAAGAACGTATTTTTTGACGGTTTTCTTCCTCTATGCCGCAGTCCAGCACAATAATGTTCAGCTCGTCTTGCGCGGCGGCATTTTTGATAATGGAATAGACCGCAACAGCTAAAGGGGCGGCAAAATCATTGTCTGCGGCTAAAGCCACGGTTAATTGCATAATCTCTCTCTCATCTAATTATTTTTATTAGGTTATTATATTTAATCCCTTGTTTTTAAAACAAGATGGATTATACTTAGATATCGGCCGCAGGAAAAGCCGATTTCACTCGTGTCCGCGACGCGCCGCCACCGGCCCGCGGCTTTCGGTTCACAAAGCCCGCCGTCCTCCGCGCCCGCCGTTGACACTGACAAAAGATTAATGATTAAATGTCTGTACGGGTTATCCGTCTTAAGACAACACGGAGGAAGATATGGAAATTAAAGTTACCGCTAAAAACATTAAACTGACGCCCGCTATCAAACAATTTGTGCAGACGCGCGTCAGCAAAATTGAAAACTATGTAGACCACATTGTGTGGGCGCAGGTGCTCTTGTCGGTTGAAAAGAAAATCAACCAGCGCGCCGAAATCATCATTCATACCGGGGGCAAAAATCCGGTCAGCGCCACCGCCGTGGAAACCGATTTGTACAAAGCCATTGACGCCGCAGCCGTAAAAGCCGAAGCGCAGCTGAAAAAAGCCAAAGAAAAAACCAAATCCAAACGCACCGCCAAAAAAGCGGCCGTAGTGGAAGAAATTGCCACCTTCAGCGACCATATTTTGCTGCCGCCCAATGACGTTAAATTCTCCGTCATCAAACAGGTGGAAGTCACCCCGATGAACCCGGAAGACGCCGCCTATGAAATGGAACGCCTGGGCTATTCGTTCTGGATGTTCTTGGACGAAGACTCCAAACAAATCAACCTCATCTTCAAACGCCTGGACGGGACGTACGGGTTGATTAAACCGATTAAGAAAAAATAAGAAGGCAAGCGGTGCAGGAATTTACCAAATCCGTGACTGTCGGCGAACTGCTCCAGGTGAAAAGACTTCACCTGGAGCTGGTTTGCGGCAAAAGATACGTGCACCGCGAAATTACCACCCCGAGCATTAACCGCCCGGGGCTGGCCCTGTGCGGGCATTTGGACCACTTCCGCGCCAATGCCATACAGGTATTCGGCAAAGGAGAACACGCCTTCTGCGCCAAGGAAAAGCCGTCCACTCTGCGCGCCAATATTGCCAAAATGCTCAGCAAAGGGCGCGTGCCGTGTGTGATTATGGCCGCCGGGCAGGACCCTTTTGCCGGCATAAAAAAAGCCTGCTTGGCCGCCGACGTACCGGTGCTGAAAACCAGTATGGAGTCTGCCGCGTTTGTGGCGGAATTTTCCCGCTTTTTGGACGAACAGCTTTCGCCGGTGACGCATTTGCACGGCGTGCTGCTTAACGTAAGCGGCATTGGCGTGTTAATCCGCGGGGAAGCGGGTATCGGCAAAAGCGAATGCGCCTTGGAGCTGATTAAGCGCGGGCACATTTTGATAGCTGACGACGTGGTGGAAGTTCAAAAACGCTGGGGCCGTTTTTTGGTGGGTTCCTGCCCTGAAATGCTCAAACACTACATGGAAGTGCGGGGTTTGG
>CALUQA010000065.1 GCA_944322775.1 uncultured Elusimicrobiales bacterium | reverse complement strand
GGCCATAAAATATCCAGCCCGAAACTTTGAAACACTCCGTACATGCAGGCCAGCGCGCACGCCACAAAACTAAGCACCAGCACATTTTCCTGCGTCAGTTTGCGCAGCACCCGCATGCCCAGCCACAGGCCGACGCCCACAAAATAATGCCGTACACGTCAAACACGCAGGCAAAAAATCCGTCCCCCGGCAAAGAGGTTTTTAAAAGCGGCAAAAGCAGCCACAGCCCGCCCCAGGCAATGAACAGCAAAATATAATTGGTTTTGCTTTCAATCACTCCGCTGAACACCACGTTTTTGCTGATGACATACGCCCCCAGCGCCACCACCAAAAGCAGGGTGCCAAAATCCAACATATTAAAGAACATCGTTTGCCGCATATACTGCGGCGCGGCCGACACGGCCGAAAGCCAGCTGACCACGCAAGCAAAAATATAAATCAAAAAAGCCAAATCAAAAAACGTGCGCGTGAAATTGATATGCCCCGCCCGCAAAAAACGGACGGCCGAAGCACCATACATCGCCGCCAGCAACACATAAAGCAGCACGCTTTGCACGGTAAAAGGGTTGCTGGTCAAACCGGTAAAAAACAAAAGAGGTACTGTTAAAAAACAAGCCGCAAGCAGCAAACGCATCACTTTGACATATTTGCCCTCTGCGGAAGATTTGGTAATGGGAAACATATTTATCTCCGATAAAATATAATCGCTTATATTTTAGTTTTTTTAACGGAGCCGTCAAAGTTTTTTTTGAAATTATTTTCAGACATAAAAAACCCCGCTCTTTTAAGCGGGGTTTTGAAATTTTGTTTTAGTTTAAATAAAACGGAGTGTTAAGCGCCTGTGTTAAATTGTCTTTCTCCATTTTATAGGCGTTCTCCATTTCCGCTTCCAGACGATAGGGAGGAATGTCCCCCAGCGCCATCACCTTGGCATGAAAATCAGCCAAAGAGAATTTTTTGCCTTGTTTCTTTTGATATTTGGCGCGCAAGTTTTTCAGTGCGTTGTAGCCGTAAATATAGCTGACGGCTTCACCGGGTTGGCGGGCCACGTCTTTAAGCATGCTTTGGGCCTGCTGCTCGTTAAACCCGTTTTCCTGCGTGAGGAACTGATACGCTTCGTTATAGGTAAACTCCTGCGTGTGCAGCTTGAAATCCACCAAAGCCTGCGCCGCGCGCACATAGTCGGCCCACGCCAAATAGAGCAATTCTTCGTCGGTAATGATATAGCCGCGTTCGCTGGCCAAATGCTGGGCATACACTTCCCACCCGTTGCGCAGCGTCGGCACCGGGTACATCTTGCGGAAGGAAGACAAGGTCTTGCCGTTATAGGCCGAGCGGTAATACAGCCCCGGCACCAACTGACCGGCCAAAAGCAGTTTAAGCGTAGGGCCGTTAAAATCGCGGTTGAGCATTTCCTGTTTGGTCAGCTCATTGCCGGAAGGCAAGCGCAAGAACAAGTCGTTGGTGGGATTGGTCTGCGTGCCAAAAGGCGGCAGGAACATATACGCGCGGGTATAGGCGTAATAATCCGGCATTTTATAGATGACAAAATTCACGTCTGACGTAGGCAGGGTATCGTCCTGGGCAAAGAATTTGGCCAAGTTGGTTGCTTCTTCGCTTAAGGTCTTAATAAAATCCTGCTCGCGAATATTGTTCATCAACAGCCGCTGCGTTACGCTGTAAAATTCATCGGCCCGCACCAAGGGGGCGTTTTTGTCTTTCTTTTTATTCTTCTTTTCCGGTTGCGCCGGCTGGGCTTCTTCGGCATTTGCAACCGGCTCTACGGCTTCGCCGTTGGCTGCGTCAATGAAGCTTACCGTCACGCCTTCGGTGGCTTCTTCCCCGGGGACCTGTATGTTTTCCATCACGGTTTGCGCTTCTTGTGCGGCCACGGGCAGGGCAAACATTTCCAACGCTTTAGCCAAATTGGCCTGCGCGGTGCGGAAATTTTCCGTCAACATTTTGCCCAATTTTTTGGGTTTCTGGTCTATAAAATAATAATTTTTAAGCAAGAACTCATAGTCTTCTTCTCCCAGGCGGAAATCTTGTTGGGCATTTTCCTGCGCCAAGGATTTAAAGAGTTCAAACATTTTTCTTACCGCTTCTTTGGAAGCACGCGCATCGGCACGCAACTGCGCCCGGCTGACGTCGTCCTGCGCGCGAGCCGTCAAATACTGCGGCACGGCGTCAAAAGCCAAATAGGCATAGTAGGCGTCTTCCATGGCAAGCTGCGTTAAAAAGGCCGGCGGCGTCGTCAAATTTTCCTGCGCTTGTTCGGCCACACCCGTCAAGGCACGCATACGCGCGGCCAAGTCGCGGTCTTGCAAGTCCTGATAGTTCAGGGTTTTCATGGTCAAATCATAGACGGAAGAAAACGCCTGCGAATAAAGCAGCGGGTCCAGCGCGGTGCGGTTGCGTTCCAAATTCCATCTGTCCATGGCCAAGCGGCCTTGCAGCACATCATAGTCGGTTTGTTTGGGCTCGGAAAGGTTTTTCTGGCGAACTTCGCCCAAGCTTTCTTCCACAATGGCCAATGCGCGCAGGGCCTGCGCGTCGCGCTCGGCGTCGCGGCGGTCCAATTTATTATCGGCGGACTCAAACCCTATCCGCGTGGCATACTCCGGAAAGAAAGACAGCTGCATGGCCGAATAGCGGTTGCTTACTTCCGTTAACGCATTGTCTTCCATAATAGCGTCTATATTGTCAAAGCCGGAAAAACTGGCCGCTTCGGCCGCCGGAGACAAAAAGAGCAAAGCACTTAATAATACGCAAAGCAGTTTTTTCATGCCGTACCTCTTAGCTAGAATATTTTGACACCTTATTATATCTAATTTTGCGTTTGGCGCAACGTCTTTCAAAAAAGAAAGCTTTTTTTGCGGCTTGGACGGAAATATGCTAAAATAAATTTATCAGGCAGCCCCCGGGCCCTTCAAAAGCCCAACTGCCGCTCTTTTTTTGCTATAATCTTCTTATCCCGATTTAGGGCCATTAGCTCAGTTGGTAGAGCAGACGCCTCTTAAGCGTAAGGTCGTGAGTTCGAGCCTCACATGGCCCATTTTTTACGACAAAATAGGACGGATGGCGGAATCGGCAGACGCGCACGCCTTAGGAGCGTGTGGGGTAACCCTTGAGGGTTCAAGTCCCTCTCCGTCCAGTTTTATTTAAGGAGCAGAAAAATGTCCATTTTCAAGACCGCAACGGCGGAAGAAGTAAAAACCAAACAACTAAATAAAGAAGGCTGCCGCGTCAACCTCAGCGTAGAAGCTTCCGCGGAACTGATTACCAAAGCCTTTCAAAACGCCGCCGTGCAAGTGCAATCCCGCGCGCAAATGCAGGGCTTCCGCGCCGGTAAAGTTCCCCTCGATTTAGTCAAACAAAATTTCGCCGGTCACATTAAAGAACGCGCCCTGGATTTGGCCCTCAAAAGCGCCATTGGCGCCGCGTTGGAACAAGCCAAATTAAACGCCGTTACCGTGCCGTCTTTAACCAAAGCCGATTTTGCCACCTTTAACGACGGACAGGCCTTCTCTTTTGAGCTGGCCGTAGATGTGGCCCCTGAATTTGACGTAAAAGACTACAAAGGCATTCCCGTAACCAAAAAAGCCGAAACTGCCACGGAACAAGAAGTAAAAGACCAGCTGGACCGCATTTTGCAGGCCAATGCCCGCTTGGAAAGCGCTCCGGAAGGCACCGTCATTGACGACAAAGTGTATGCCGTGGTGCAATACAAAGGCAAACGCAACGGCACCGAAGACTATAAACTCAGCGCCGACAGCGAACTGATTGATATGGCTGCCCCGCAAACCATGCCGGAACTGGCCAAAGCCGTGTTGGGCATGAAAAAAGGCGAAACCAAAGATTTTGAAACCAAAGAAGGCAATGACACGCTGTCCTTCCACGTGACGGTGGACGACGTGAAAAATAAAATCGTGCCGAACCTGGACGATTCTTTTGCCAAAGACATGGGCTTTGACACGCTGGACCAACTTAAACAGCGCGTGCAGGAAGGCCTCAATGCCGAAGCCAAAGAAAACTCCGCCCGCGACTTTGTAAACCAGATTGAAAACCACCTGGTCAAAATGAACAATTTCCCCCTGCCCGAAACCTTGGTGCAGGAATATACGGATCAGTCTTTAAACAACTTTGTGCGCAATGTCACCCAGCTCAAACCGGAACAACTTTCCGCCGAGCAGCGCAAAAGCTTTGAAGAACGCATCCGCCCCACGGTAGAAAAAGACTTGCGCATTGGCTACATCATTCACGCCATTGCCAAGAAAGAAAACTTGGAAGCCACGGAAGCCGACTGGCAGGCCGAGCTGGACAAGAGCCTGACCGCTAACGCCAAAACCAAGGAAGACGAAAAGAAAATCCGCGCTTTCTTTGAAGAACGCAAGGACCACATCCTGGCCACTTTAAACGAACGCAAAGTGTTTGACTTCCTGAAAAAAGAAGCGGTTGTAAAATAAACCTTAAAATGATATGCTTTCTGTCCCGCACTTTTGTGCGGGACGGAGATTTGCCCCCTCAAACGGGGCTAAAACAATTTGCCGAAAGGCAATTAAACTGTTTGTTTTAGTCTTCTAAGACAATTAGTTTAACCTCAGGGGCGGGCCATTCACGGGGCCCGCCCTCTTTTTTGTCCTTTTGCCCTTTGTCCGTGCTTAACATTCCCAGGCAACCGCACCGCGCTCCCCCAGAGCCAGCCGTATTTGCCGCGCCCCTGCCAGTTCAACACTGCAGCATAAAACCCGCCAAGCACTTTGCCTCTGTCCCCACTTTATACAGGCGGCACACCCAAACGCCTTGCCTTGTTTTTAGGCATAAAAAAACGGCCCGCAGGCCGTTTTATAAAATATTTAAATTTAGAACCACCCAAAACGTTTTTTCTTGTCAGGCGGATTGTCCAACACCGTTTGCGGCGTTAAAACCCCCAGTACGACGCCGTTTTCGTCCGTCACGGGCACCAGCGGCTGGCCTTCATCAAGAAGCTTTTGGGCCTGTGCCAGCGGGGCGGAAGCCAAAACGTTTTTTGCCTCAGTCATGATAGAGCCGGCCGTGCTTTGCGGTGCATAAAAAGCCAATTCCGCCGCGCGGATATAGCCTTTCAGCTTGCCGTCGCGCCCGGCCACCACGCAGGCGGCGGGCAGTTTTTTGCGCGGAAGGGTTTTGAGTTTTTCCACCATTTCGGTCAGTTTGGCTTCCGTGCGGAAAAGCACAAAATCCGTACTCATGCGGCCGCCGGCACTGTCTGCCGGCCAAGCAATGCTTTTTTCCAATGCCTGGCACACAGCGGGCGGCAGCAGCGTTTTCATCTTTTCGCGCTGCGGCACGGAAAACGCCGCAAACACTTTGCCCCCTTGGCGCAAATCCAGACGGGAAAGCACATGCGCCGCCTGGCGCGAAGGCAAGCGGCGCAAAATGGCCGCAGCCTGGGCAGGCTGCATGGGGTTTAGGGCGGCTACAATCATTTCCGCCTTCAGCGGTTTTAAAAGCAGTACGGCCTCATGCGTGGCCAGCCCGCCCAAAGCCTGTGCGGCTTCTTTGGGGGCGGCGGCAATAAATTTTTCCGTTATCCACGGGGTTAAATTGGCATTTTGGCCGTTCATATTTGTTTCCTTTTGCCGGCAAAAAGCGGGCTTTTAAAACCGGCTGTTTTTATTATAATAAATATTATACGTGCCCTGCGCGGCCAAGGGGGATTTATGTTTTTTGACAAACCCGTAAACGATTTAACCTTTGAAGACGTCGTCCGCTTCTGCCAACAGCAGCTGCTGGAAGGCAAACAGCTGGACTATAAATATTTTTTGCCCAAAAACAAAGAAAAGTTTGCCAAGACCATTGCCTCTTTTGCCAATGCCCTGGGCGGCACGGTGATTATTGGCGTAAACGACGATAAAAACGACAAACCCCGCCCCCCTTTCACGGGTATCCCCTATCACGAAAAAATGCGCAACACCATAGAGGACATCATTCAAACTTACATTGACCCCATTGTGTTTGTGGACGTCAACACCTGCGTCAGCAAAGACGGGCAGCGTATGTTTGTAGTCGTCAATATTCCGCAAAGCAACCTGACCCCGCATTTGGTAGGCAAACTTAAACGCGCCTACATCCGCACC
>CALUQA010000064.1 GCA_944322775.1 uncultured Elusimicrobiales bacterium | reverse complement strand
AAAAACGGCCGGAACTGGCAAGCGTGAGCACAACTTTTTATGCCGATACGCAGCAGTATAATTTGAAAGTGGACGAAATCAAAGCCATGGCCATGAATGTGTCTTTGTCGGAGCTTTACTCCACCATTCAAGGCACGTTCGGCACGGCCTATGTGAACGATTTCACCAAGTTCAGCCGCAGTTTTAAAGTAATGATGCAGGCGGAAGGCGACTACCGTGCCCGCCCCGAACAATTGGGCGAAATTTATGTTCGCTCCAACTCCGGCGACATGGTGCCGCTGTCTGCCTTCGTTACGCTGACCCCCATGTTGGGGCCGGATATGGTGGAACGTTTTAACGCCTTCCCCGCGGCCAAAGTAATGGCCACGCCGGCTGACGGTTACAGCTCCGGTCAGGCCATTGCCGCCATGGAAGAAGTGGCGCGCGAAACCTTGGGTGAAGAATACACCCTGGCCTGGACGGGTACCACCTATCAGGAGACCATTACCGGCAGTTCTTCTACCATCGCATTGCTTTTGGGTATGTTGGTGGTGTTTCTCATTTTGGCGGCCCAGTATGAAAAATGGGGCCTGCCCTTTGCGGTTATTTTGGCCGTTCCGTTTGGCATGTTCGGTGCCTTGTTGGGCACGTATATGCGCGGCTTGGATAACGACATTTACTTCCAAATCGCTTTGGTGGCCTTGGTGGGTTTGGCCGCCAAAAACGCCATTTTGATTGTAGAGTTTGCCGTGCTGGTGCGCGAGCAAGGGGCCACCGCTTACGAAGCGGCCCTGCAAGCCATCAAGCTGCGCTTCCGCCCGATTATCATGACGTCCTTGGCGTTCATTTTGGGCTGCGTGCCGCTGGCTATCAGCAGCGGCGCCGGTGCGGCCAGCCGTCACTCTATCGGCACGGCTGTGGTGTTTGGTATGTTGGGCGCCACGGCTATTGCCCCTATGTTTATCCCGCTGTTTTTCTACTTGATTTCCGGCGGTTGGAAGGAAAAGAACGACCCCAATGCAGAAGGGGCCAAAGCGGAGGCTTTGCATGATATTTAAAAGACTTGTCTGTGCCCTTTCGTGTGCGGCGTTGCTGTCTGGCTGTATGATGGGGCCGAACTATAAACGCCCGGATTTGGACTTGCCTGCCGAGCAAAGCGGCGAAGATTACAGCGTTTTCCAAAATTATCAGTGGTGGGAAATGTTTGAAGACCCCGAACTGAATAAGCTGGAAACCGAAGCCCTGCTTTTTAATAAAGACTTGCGCCAGGCCGTGGCCCGCGTGGACCAGGCCCGCGCCGCCGTGACCACGGCGGTGGCAGACCAGCTGCCCACCATTGCCGCCCAAGGCGGCAGCGGCAGAGCCGGCAGCTATTACGGTTCCGGCCAAACCTTAAGCACGGGCACCATTGTGGCTTCTTTTGAACTGGATTTGTGGGGCAAATACCGCCGCTTGAGCGAAGCCGCCCGCGCGGATTTGCTTTCCACCATGGCGGCCAAAGACACGGTGCTTTTGTCCTTAACGGCCCAAGTGGCTTCCACCTATTTTACGTTGCGCACCCTGGACGCCCAGCTGGAAATTGCCCAGCGCACCCTGGCCACCCGTCAGGAAAGCGTGCGCATTTACACCAGCCGCTACAATGCCGGCTACGCCACGGAAGTGGATTTGCGCCGCATTGAAGCGGACATGTATTCCGTGGCCGCCACGGCCAAACAGTTGGAGCTGTCCGTCAAAACGACGGAGACGGCCCTTTCCGTGTTGGTGGGGCGCTCCCCGCGGGAAATTGTGCAAGGCTTTGAAAAACGCCAAGGCCACTTGCGCGACGCCGTTGTCATGCCCATGGTGCCGGAAGGCTTGCCTTCCCGTCTGCTGGCCAACCGCCCGGACGTGCGCAGTGCAGAAGGACAGTTGATTGCCGCCAATGCCCGCATCGGTGCGGCGCGCGCGGCGTACTTCCCCGATATTACGCTTACCGGGGCTGCCGGCTATGCCAGCCCGCAGTTAAACGAACTTTTCCGCGGCACCTCTGGCATGTGGGCGTTTGCCGGGCAGGTAATGCAGCCCATTTTTGCAGGCGGGCGTATTGTGGCGCAAAACAAAGCCGCCAAAGCCCAGTATGAAGAAATGCTGGCCGCCTACGAGCAAACCGTGCAGAACGCTTTTAAAGAAGCTTTAGACGCGTTAAACAGCAACCGTATTAACCGGGAAATGTTTGAAATTTTGCTTGAGCAAACCAAAGCTTTGCGCCGCGGTTATGAGCTGACCAAAAAACAGGAAGACGCCGGCTTAATCGGCACCATGGAGCTGTTGGACGTGGAACGTAACCTGTTGCAGGCGGAAATGAACTTGGCCAGCGCGCGCCAAAACGAGCTATTGGCTTTAATCAGCCTGTCCAAAGCTTTTGGCGGCGGTTGGGACGAGAAATGCGGCTTTGGCCCTTTTGAAGCGCAAGTAGAGTCCGAACGGGCCGCTTGGGAAGAGCAAAAAGCCCAGCAGCGTGCCGCGGCTGAACAACAAGCGCAAGCCGAGGCTGCGCCAAACAAAGAGCAGTCGCAAGCTGCACCGGCCGAAGCAACAGAACCTGCCAAGGCGGAAGAAACAGCCGCTGATGAGCCGAAAAAATAAAAAGACCGACTTTTAAAAACAGCCCTCCGGGGCTGTTTTTTTATGGCTATATTTTTGCTGTTCCGCACTTCGGCGGGGAAAAGCCAACATTGGACGCAACAATCATTTTTGCAGAGTCGTTTGCCGTGCTTTAACGGGGCAGGCTCTGCCGTAAGGCCCAGAGGGCTCCGGGCCTTTTTGCCCTTGCGCGGTATGAGGAAAGTTGAAATAATACAAGCAAGGAGTTTTTATGAAAAAATATTTTATTTTTCTCTTTTTATTGTCTTTTGCCGCTTTAAACGGGCTGGCCTATCCGCCGGTGGAACGCCTAAGCCGCCAAGTGCAGCAAGCTTTAGCGCAAAAACAAGAAGACGCCCTTTTTGCCGCGGCGCGCACCAGCGTGGTGCAAATAAAAGTACAGTGGCTGGGCCAAACGGGGCAGAAGGCGTCCCGCCCATGCAAAGGGGTGCTGATTAACAAGGGGCGGCGGGTGGTGACGCACGGCAACTGCTTGGCCTTGCCGCAAGCCTTGCAAGGGGAAGGCACCCTGCAAAGTGTGACCTTGCATTTTTACGACGGCCAAACCGTGCAGTATGAAAAAGAACCGCCTTTGCAGGCGGGAAAATTTGCCTATTGGAATTTGCCTGCCATGCAGTTTAAAAATATCGTGCCGGCCGAGCTGGTCGTAACGCCCGGTTTGTCTGCTGCCGAACAACTGACAAATGACGGTAAACAGACGGTTCAAATTCTTAAACAAAATTTTATATTTTGCGGCAGAAACAACTATCGCTTTTGCACCATGAAAGACGGAAGCGACGAATTTGAACTGCGCGATGTGCTGCGCGAACGCCAAATAGGCGAACCCGTTTTTGTCGGCCCGCGCGTGGTGGCGCTTAACGGTGTGGGGGCGGCCGAAACGCATGAATGGGGGCGCACCTTCCTGCAGCCGCCGCTGTTTACCATTTTTGCCAACGAAAACGGCGGTGCCCTGCTGGTGGAGTAAGGCTTTTAGGCCTGGCCGCAAACGCAAGAACCCCTGTATAATTTGCTAAAATATAATTATGGAAATATCGGCGCTGTGCCCGTTGGACGGCCGCTATAGCGGCAGACTGGGCGCGCTCAGAAGTGTGATGAGCGAAGCCGCCTTTACTGCATCCCGCGTGCGTGTTGAAAGCACGTGGTTTGAAATCCTTTCTTCTTTACGCCTTCCCGGTTTTAAAAGTTTAACCCTTAAAGAAAAACAATTGCTGCAACAGGTTTGTGCGTTGCAGGAAAAAGATTTGGCCGATATCCGCGCGCTTGAATTTGCGGGTTTAAACGGTATTTCCGCCACCCGCCACGACGTAAAAGCCGTGGAATATTATTTAAAACTGCGCCTGCAAAACACCTCTTTAAAAGACCGTTTGAACTGGCTGCATTTTGCCTTAACCAGCGAGGACGTAAACAGCGCCGCTTATGCCATGCTTCTTTCCGACGGGTTGGAAAAAGCCTTGCTGCCGGCACTTGAAAATTTGCAAAAAGCGCTAATCCGCCTGGCCAAAAAAGAGGCCCGCTCCCTTATGCTGGCCCGCACGCACGGCCAGCCGGCAGTGCCCACCACCTTTGGCAAAGAAATGCGCGTGTTTGCCCAGCGCCTTGCCCTGCAAATGGCCGAGCTGAAAACACGGCAAATTTCCTGCAAGTTTGGCGGCGCGGTGGGCAACTATAACGCTCACTACGCGGCCTTCCCGAATATTAATTGGCCGCGCTGTGCCCAACGCTTTGTAAAAGAACTGAACCGCGGGCGCAAAATTAAAATTTATCTAAGCCCCGTTTCCACCCAGGTGGATAACCGCGACAGCTACGCCGCTTTGTTTGACAATATCCGCCGTGCCAACGTGATTTTGCTGGGCTTTAGCCAGGATATGTGGCGCTATATTTCGGCGGGGCTGGTACATCAGAAAACCGTGCGCGGAGAGGTGGGCTCTTCCACCATGCCGCAAAAGGTAAACCCGATTGATTTTGAAAATGCCGAAGGCAATTTACAATTGGCAGACGCTTTGCTGAGCTTCTTTGCGCAAAAGCTGCCGCAGTCGCGCCTGCAGCGGGATTTGTCGGACTCTACGGTGCTGCGCAACATGGCCGTGGCGTTTGGCTATTGTCTGGTGGCGTATCAGTCTTTGCTCAAAGGCCTGGGTAAAATAGATTTTAACCGCCAAGCCGCCAAGCAAGAACTGCAAGCCCACCCCGAAGTGCTTGCCGAAGGCATACAGACCATTTTACGCGCAGCCGGCTATGCCAATGCCTATGAAACACTGCGCGATTTTACACGCGGGCGGCCCATGACGGCCGCTTTGCTGAAAGATTTTATAGAAAGTCTGTCCGTGGACGAACAGACCAAAAACAAACTGCGCTCACTGCGGTTTGAAAATTATACAGGCCGTGCAGCAGCACTGGCGGAGGGAAAGTATGATTGATATTGTGTGCGGCGGACAAGCCGGCGATGAAGGAAAAGGGAAGATTTCTGCGTATTTGTCTTATAAAGGCGATTACGAATATTGCGTGCGCGTGGGTGGCCCCAACGCGGGCCATACCGTGGTGGCCGACGGCAAATCCTACACGCTTAAAAACATTCCGTCGGGCTTTTTAAACCCGGCCACCAAACTGGTGTTGGGCGCGGGCGCCTATACCAAAACGGAGTGGCTGCTGAAAGAAGTGGAACTGACGGGTACGGCCGACCGCTTGATTATTGACCCGTACGCCGTGTTGATTACCGACGAAGAAACCGCCGCCGAAAAAGGCGCCAGCCATTTTATGCAGCACATCGGCAGTGTGGGCACCGGTTTGGGGCAGGCCGTAAAAGACCGCATTGAACGGCGCGACGTAAAATTTGCCAAAGACGAACCGTTGCTGAAAGATTTTATCCAAGATGTGCCCGAACTGTTAAACAAAGCCTTGGATAAAGGCGAACATATTTTGCTGGAAGGCACGCAGGGCATTAAACTTTCTTTGCTGCACGGGGAATATCCGTTTGTCACTTCGCGCGACACGACCGCTTCCACCTTTTTGGGCGAAGCCGGCCTGGGCCCCAAAAGCGTGCGCGACGTGTACGTGGTGTTTAAACCCTATATCACCCGCGTCGGCCCCGGCCCGC
>CALUQA010000063.1 GCA_944322775.1 uncultured Elusimicrobiales bacterium | reverse complement strand
CATGGCAGAGGTGGCTGTAACGCAGGCCTCTATTAAAACCGATTCTATGGAAAATACGGATCAGCATTTGGACCAAGTATATAAAGCACAAGAACACTTGGCACAAGCTATTGAACAGGAAGAAGACCGCATGCCTACGATTCTGTTTGATGACGATATGGCCCGTCAGTTAGCCGCGGCCGAAGAACAAATGCGCCGCCAGCAGGAACAATCTGCAAAAGATAAAGACGACAATGAACCAAAAAGCGTAAAAATGTCGGATAAACCCTTATGACAAATAACGAAAACTCTTATTTAACCATCTCTGAAATTTTCTCCCTTGCCTGGCAAGAAATTAAAGAACGTTTTGTCCCGTTTTTTCTGCTGGCAGGTTTAGGCATTTTTATCAATTGGCTGCTGTCGGGCCTATGCTTTGGGTTTAATCCGCTCACGCAAGGCAATGCTCAGCAAATTAACCCCATTTTGGCATTGCTGGTTTCGCTGATTTCTGCCCTTGTGGGCATGTGGAGCAGCGCCGCTTTGGTGCTTTATATTTGCAAACGGGCGGAAAATATAAAAGAAGCCCTTTTAATGGGATTAACCAGAATTTGGCGTTTATTGCTTGGTTCTGTTATTTTAATAGTAGCCTTAACGATTGCCGTTGCCGTGTTATTGTTCCTTATGATTGGCGGCATGGCACTTATTTCCGATTATACGGCCCTAGCGGTGTTGATAGGAGTTGTATTTATACTGCTTATTTTGGCCGCTTCTTTTACGGCAGTGGTTTACTGTCTGTTCCTTCCCTATAAACTGATTTTAACGCAAGACCCTATCTTTGCCTGTTTTACCGGCTCTTTTGCCCTTGTGAAGGGTAATTTCTGGCGGACCTGCGGGTACTTACTTGTCATTAGCCTGATTGTCTTTGTGGTTGGCACATTGGGCAGTGTGGTGGTAGGTATTTTCTCTGTCTTGTTCGCTTTGGTTATGCCGGCATTGGTGGGGGTGGTTGCTTTCCTGTGGGTGCCTTTAGGGGCATTGATGGCTGTGGCTTTTCAAGTTTCAACGGTTGCTTTGTATTTGGACCGCAATTCCGGCGGCACACAGACAACCGAACAGCAGGACAATACCCCTTCGCTTGAGCAGGGGACGCAACAATGATTTTTTGGGAGAGCCCACACGGGCCCTCCCTTTTTTTACAGATTTCTACTAAGGATAAAAATAAAAAGGAGAAAAAATGAACACAGTGCTAATCACGCTGAACGTATTGGGGGGCCTGGCGGTCTTCCTGTTCGGCATGAAAATCATGAGCGACGGCCTGCAAAAGATGGCCGGCGTCAAGATGCGTCAAATGCTGTCTATCGCCACAACCAACCGGTTTGCGGCCACGTTCTCGGGTATGCTGGTGACGTCTATTATACAGTCTTCCAGCGCCACCACCGTCATGGTCGTTGGCTTTGCCAGCGCGGGATTGTTAAACCTCTATCAGTCTTTAGGGGTCATATTCGGGGCAAACATCGGCACCACGATGACGGCCTGGATCGTCAGCTTATTCGGCTTTAAAATCCAGATCTCGCTTTTTGCCCTGCCCGTTATTGCCATCGGCTTTTTCAGCCAGTTCCTGCCGGCCAAATGGGTGGCTGCCAGACGCACGGCGGAAGGCTTGTTTGGCTTTGGTTTGCTGTTCTTGGGCTTAGACATCATGAAAAACGCCATTCCGGCCGATTTTGCCCAAAGCCCGTTTGTGGTGGAGTGGCTGTCTAAATTCTCGCCCGATACGGCCTGGACCTTGATTTTGCTGATTTTTACCGGCACCGTGCTGACCATGATTTTGCAGTCTTCCAGCGCCGTCATGGCCATGACGCTCACCTGCGCCGCGGCCGGTATTATTAACTTTCCTACCGCCTGCGCCCTGGTGCTAGGGGAAAACATCGGCACCACCATTACCGCCAACCTGGCCGCCATCGGCGCCAGCAAAACAGCCCGCCGCGCAGCCATGGGACATTTCTTGTTCAACTTTATAGGTGTTATTTGGGTAAGCTTAATCTTTAAACACTTTATCAACTTAGTAGACTGGATTGTGCCCGGCTCGCCCTATGTGACGGACCCCGAAACGCTTACCTCCGTGCTGCCTTATCACATTTCCGCGTTTCACACCACGTTTAACGTGCTTAATACCTTGATTATGCTTCCCTTGCTTAAACAGCTGGCGGCTTTAACCCTGCTGATTATTCCCAAAAGCAAACGCGAAGACAAACACCAGGATAATGAACTGGTCTACCTTAACACTCGTTTTAACCAAACGCCGGAATTGGCCATTTTGGCGGCGCGACGTGAAGTGGAACGCATGATGAGTTTTGTGGCGAAACTGACCGATAAGTTAATTTACGCCATGAAAACCGATGACGAAAAACTCTTTGACCGCCTGATTTCCGACGCCAAAGAAGCCGAAAAAACCACCGACGTGCTGGAACATAAAATTAACAGCTACCTCACGCAAATGAGCCACGGCAACCTTTCCCGCCATGCCGTGCGCCAAACGGTGGACTTGTTTGACCTGACCAACTGCATTGAAGGCATGGGCGACTGCGGCGAAAAAATTGCCAAAATCCTGGAAAAATTCCATAACACCAACCCGCCCTCTTTCAATCAAAAAGACATGGAAAACATGGAAACGATTGCCAAAAAAACCAAAGAAATTATCCGCAATACGCGTGCGGCTATCGTACACTTTCCTAACCCGCAAAACAAAGCGGCAGCCAATACGGTGTTTAAAAATGCTGTTAAAAACGAGGTGGAACTTAATGCCCTGCGCAAAAACCTGCGCTCCGAACGCAACCTGCGCATTTCCCAGGGGCAGGAAGCTACGCCCGAGTCCATCACCGCATACGGCGATATCCTTAATAACTTTGAACGCATGGGCGACTATGCCATGCGCATAACGGAAATCGTCCTGCGCGTAAGAGCTTCGGAAGAAGACAGCCTCACCAACCCGGAAGCGGGCATGCCTTCCCCGACGCAAGACGAACCCATGGAGTAACCCTGCATGTGGAGCGACATCAAAACTTTCTTTTCCATGACGGGAGCGGTCTTAAAAGGCCGCTACCCCGTCCCGTGGAAAACGCTGCTGGTGGCGCTTTTATGCATAGTATATGTGTTCTGGCCGGTGGACATACTGCCGGACGTGTTGCCTCTCTTGGGCATTACCGACGACGTGACCTTTATGGCGCTGGTGCTGGCCATGATAAAGCAGGATTTAAACAAATACCGTGCCAGCATGGCACCGCCCAAAGACAATGTTATAGACATTGGCGATATTAAAGAACACAAAAAATAATTTACCCCGGCAAATGCCGGGGTTTTTTATAGCTACCTGATATTTGCCAATACCGTATATCAAACTACTCCAAGCTTTTATGCTTGTTTTTAACTTCAAATTGCTATAATTTAGAGTATGAAAAAACTGCTAAAAATACTGCTTGTTTTGGCGGCAATAGCCGTCGTACTCGTGATTGCGGCGCTTATTACGCTTAAAATCATGTTCCCGCCAGAGAAACTAAAAGCCATGGCGCAAAGCTACGCCCAGCAAACGCTTAACCGTGAGGTTACGTTTAGCGACGTATCTTTAAACTTAATCGGCGTCACCTTAGACGATTTTGCCATTTCCGAACGCGGCACTTTTGCCGCCAACGGCACGTTTGCCAAAGCAGACAAAGCCGTTGTCAAAATTGCGCTCAAACCTTTGTTTAAAAAACGCATAGAAATCGGCTCCGTCGGTTTGGAAGGGTTGGACATCAATGTAACCAAAGGGCAAGACGGCAAATTTAATTTTGACGATCTAATCCCTGCCTCCACCCAAGACACCGCCGCCCAAACGCAAGACACCACAAGCACTTCTTCTGACTTTGTGCTTATGGCCCAGCGCATTTATGCCACCAACTGCAACTTCTTTTATAAGGACCTGCAAAGCGGCATGGACGCTTCGCTTACCAATGTAAACTTGGAAATTACCGGCTTTAACTTAGATACGCCTTTTGACGTAGATTTGTCCTTTACCACGGATTATAAAGACGCCACCGGTCTGGCCGTTACGGTGCCTTTCCAAATGGCTTTAAAAGCCAATTTGGCCGGTATGGACATGGCCAAAGCCCAGGTTACGCTGAGCCAGCTGGCCATGACCTATAAAAACATCAAATTTAACGTGCAGGGCAGCGCCAAAAACTTTAATGCCCCGGTAATTGATTTGACGGGTAAAGTTTCCGGCGTGTCCAACACCGCCTTGGCCGACATTTTGCCGGGCCTGCCGGCCTTTGTGCTGCCGGACATCAATTTCAGCGCCTCGGCCGAAGCCGACCTGCAAAACTCCACCGCTTTGCTGAAACTGGCCAAACTGTCTTTGTCCGACTCGGCCGTTACCGTCAGCGGCAATGCCGGTTGGGGGGGAACGACGCCCACCTATAACATGAATGCCGACATTAATGTAAACCTGCAGCAAGTGGCCAATATGGCCGAAATGCTGGCGGGCTATTCCATTGGCGGCAGCATTACCGGTTCTTTGACGGCCACCGACAAAAACAACGGCCAGGACGTAAAAGGCAATATCGCCCTGAACAATTTGACCGTACAATACGACATTTTCACGCTCTCTAACCTTACGGGTAATATTGTGATTAAATCCTTGGCGGATATTTCCTCCAACACCATTAAAGGCAAACTCAATAACGAGGACTTTACCACCTCTTTTGCTTATAAGGACTTAAGCGGCGTGTTGGACCTTGTCTTTAACTTTGATCTGGCCAAACTGACGCTGGACAAGCTGCCCTCTTTTGGCTCAGAAACCACCCCGGCCGATCAGCAAAGCAGCACCGCGCTGACGCCTGCTTCCGGCCCGGAAACGCTGTTTAACCTCAAAACCAATATTAATGTCGGCCAAATTACGGTGCCGTACTTTACCACCCAAGGTTTTACGCTGACCACCGACTTGCAAAAAGCCAGCGCAACCATGAAAAACACCAACGGCACGGCCTCTTTTACCCTTAAAGAGGGCGCCATTACGGACCTGGACCAGTTTGTGCGCGGCAACCGTATTGTCAAAATCTTGCTGCTGCCGCTGACGCTGGTTAAAAAAGTGTCCACGGCTTTAGGCGTGGATATTTTCCCGGCGCAAAATGCGGAAGATAAAGGCAAAATCAAAATTTCCTCCGCTTCCGGCACGTATGTGTTTACCACTGGCGTAATGAGCGTGAAAGAAACGCATTTTGACTCTGCCGTCAGCAATGTGTTGGCCGACGGAAGCATTAACTTCCGTACGGAAGCACTGAACATGAGCGTGTCTGCCACGGTGCTTAACTCCAAAACGCCGATCGTCTTTAAAATCGGCGGCACCATGACGGAACCCTCCGGCAAGCTGGACGTAGCCAAGACCACCACGTCTTTGGTCAAAAACCTGCTTAACGGCAAACTGGCCGGCGACGCCGTAAGCGGCACCGGCAGTGCCGCTAAGGCGGCTGTTAGCAAAACGGCCGATGTGGGCAAGAATGCCGTGGACGTGGGCACCAATGCCGTTAAAGACACGGTAAACACGGCCACCAATGTGGTCAAAGGCATTGGCTCGCTGTTCAAAAGCCGCAAAAGCGACGAGAAATAAAACGAACCAATCTCAGAAGGCCTCCCATTTTGGGAGGCCTTTTTATTGGCTTTAATCTGTGCCAGGGGGGGGCATGATGCCACATACAAATTTAGAAACGCTTTTCCTTACTGGCAGAGATTGTCTGCTCCCTATGTTAAGACAAAACCTAAATAAAAAAGGTACACAAAAAAAGCCCCGCCTGTTTCGGCGGGGCTTCTTTTATTATAAAGCAAGTCTAATTGATGGTAGCATACGGTATGCATTTGCACGTAATAGCGTTAATTGTCCCATTTCTACAAACAATATTGCCACAATTGGTTACCGGTTTGAAGTTAACAGGCGTTTCACAAGCGCAGGTATCATTATTCCACACTTTGGGTTCCAGACAGTAACGGATTTGAGAACATTTGCAAGTCCGCGTTATTCTGTCCCACACCTTAGGAGATGGACAGAACGGGGTAAAATCGCCAATATCAAAATCTTGTGTCTCACATTTGCAAGTAGTGGCATTCCAAACCTGGCCCAAACTGCATGTTTTTTCCACACAAGTACTAGAAGAATTCGTACCCCAATCCGTCAAAATATAAGCGTCCGGAGTGGTTTTATCTTCCGTAGTGGTTACCTTTTGCCACGTTAAGGCAGAACTGAGCGTGGAACCGGAAGCAGGCGTATCCAACACAGCGGTATTATAAATATTCATCGTATTAAAGTCTGCCGCTTTGATGGTAACGGCATTGCCATGAATAAACTCAGCCGTTTTGCTGGATTGGTCATCTACCAAAATTTTGGCAGGTCCCGTCAAATCCACCGACAACAACGTACCTCCTTCAAAGCCGGGGTTGTCGTAAACGGTAATTTTATTGGCACGGAAATAATCCACATTTCCACCCAAAACACCGGCGGAATTAACCACCAATTTTTCCACATCTACCGGCGTGGCTTGAGAACTAGAAAGCGTAATTGTCCCGCCAGACGCGTCCGTATTGCAGAAATTGAGGTGGAAAATTTCCGCAGGGGAGGCTTGGTCCAGCAACTCCACCCGGGAAAAACTGCCCACCGGTTGCGAAAGCAACGTTACAAATTTCATCTCTTCGGCCGCGACAAACACCGCCGAAAACATGACTACACAGCAAATTAAGAATTTTTTCATAAGTCACCTCTTGGGGAAACCCCATTCACCTCACTATACATTAAGCATAACTGTTAAGTCAACATTTTACAAGCCCTTTTTTGGTATTTTTTAGCTATTCTTCCACGCCTCAGCGCTGGCATCGGAAGGCATACGCCAGTCCCCGCGCGGCGAAAGACTGACAGAGCCCACTTTGGGCCCGTCCGGCAGGCAGGAGCGTTTAAACTGCTGAGCAAAGAAACGTTTTAAAAATACCTGCAGCCATTTTTTAATTTCCTGCGGTTTATATTGCGCGGCAAATGCCTGCTCGGCCAGCCATTCAATTTTAGCGGGGGAAAACCCAAAGCGCAGAAAATAGTACAAAAAAAAGTCGTGCAAAGCATACGGACCGACCAAATCTTCCGTCTTTTGGGAAATATTTTTCCCTTGCGGGGGCAGCAGCTCCGGGCTGACGGGCGTATCCAAAATGTCATACAGCACGTCATGCAGTTTTTTATCTTTTGTTTCGTCGGCCGCATAAGCCACCAAATAGCGCACCAGCGTCTTGGGCACGGAGGCATTGACCCCGTACATGCTCATATGGTCCCCGTTATAGGTGGCCCAGCCCAAAGCCAGTTCAGATAAATCCCCCGTGCCGATTACCAGGCCGCCCAGCTGATTGGCCATATCCATAAGCACTTGGGTGCGTTCGCGTGCTTGGGCATTTTCGTAGGTAACGTCATGAAGATTTTGCGGGTGGTTTAAGTCTTGCAAATGCTGCATGACGGACTTTTTAATATCCACTTCTTTGGCAGACACATGCAACGCTTTCATCAACGTCAAAGCATTTTGATAGGTGCGGTCAGTGGTGCCAAAGCAAGGCATGGTAACCGCAACTATATCTTTATGGCTGCGGCCCAGCAAATCAAACGCTCGGGCAGACACAAGCAGCGCCAGCGTGCTGTCCAACCCGCCGGAAATGCCCACCACAGCTGTTTTTACGCCGCTGCTGCGCAAACGCTGGGCCAAGCCAAATGCTTGCATGGAAAGGATTTCTTCACAGCGTTCTTTGCGTTTGCCTTCACCCGGCACAAACGGAAAAGGCGCCACAGTGCGGCTTAAATGCAAAGGGGCAGAAGATAATGCAAAATCTATTTTTCGCCACAGTCCTTCTGTCTGCTGGTCGGCAAATGTATCGCGGAAGCGTCTTTCGGCTTGCAAACGTTCCACATCAATTTCGCTCATCAATAACTGCGGTTTTGTTTGAAAGCGGTCACCTTCCTTCAGCAGGGTGCCGTTTTCGGCAATAAAGCCTTTGCCGGCAAACACCAGGTCCGTGCTGGACTCGCCCCACCCGGCCGAGGTATATACGTACCCGCAGCAACAACACGCCGACTGTTGGGTAATTAAGGTTTGCAAATAGGTATCTTTGCCGGTGGATTCATTGCTGGCGGAAAGATTTAAAATGATGTTGGCCCCTGCCAAGGCCGCCAAAGAAGAGGGGGGAACGGGCACCCACAAATCTTCGCACAGTTCCACGCCCACCACGGCTTGCCCGCAGACAAAGAGCAAATCCGTTCCAAAAGGCACTTTTTGCCCGGCCAGCGTAATTTCCGTTTCGGCAGCGTCTAATGCACTATGGAACCACCGTTTTTCGTAAAATTCACCGTAGTTAGGCAAATAGGTTTTCGGCACTACGCCCAAAATTTTGCCTTTTTGAAAAACAACCGCACAATTATAAAGCGCATTACCCACACGCACTGGCAAGCCCACGGCACAAAGGGGGGCTAATTTTTGCGTTTTTTGCAAAAGCAGGCGCAGGTTTTCTTCCGCCTGGTCCAACAGCAGCGTTTGGCGGAACAAATCCGCACACGTATAGCCTGTAAGGCCTAACTCGGGGAAAACGACAATTTCCGCCTTTTCTTGCGCCGCCTGCTCCAAAAGCTGCATGGTTTGCTGTGCGTTAAAAGACGCGTCCGCCACTCTCACTTCCGGCACGGCGGCGGTCACTTTAATCATTCCATAGTACATAGTGTGATTCGTCCAAGTTTGTCAATTTAAAGGTTTTTCTTCCAAAGCGGCCGCCATTTTGGCAAATAATTCTTTGATTTCTTTTATTTTTTCTACCGGCAGGCGAATGCCTTTTTTGGTCCAGCCTTTATAGGCTTCGTCTTCCTGCCATTGCCTGAAATCCAGCCCGCGCGTGCCTTTAAAACTGCTGATACGCACAATGACAGACATGCCCGGCCGTTTGGCAAATTTACCCAGTTCCATATCGGTCAGCTGGGCAGGGTCATCGGGCAGTTTAGCCAGCAGCGGCGCCACGGCTTTTACGATTTCGGCCGTCATCGTAATGCCGGCCCGCGTGGCCCCTGTGTAAGCGCCGGAAGTTAAATATTTGCGAATGGAAGCATAGCGGTAACCACGGTATGCGTCAATGGAAAAACGGATTTCACTGCTTTGGTCAAGCACAATCGTCCCTATATTGTTTAAGACGGCAAAACTGCTTTCAGCCATAAGCCCTCCTGTAATAAAGACCATATAAAAGGAAAAAATATGCTATGATAAGTTAGCCCGTTTATATTCTAACGGTTTGTGGACGGCAAAAGCAAGCAGTTTTTGTATAATGAATACATAGACTGTACATATCCTAATCATCGAGGGGTTCGCTATGTTGGACGGCCAATCATTGGTAGGCAAAGAGATTTCTGGTTGTGAGATTTTGACAAAAGTAGCCGAAGGGGGAATGGGTGCGGTATTTAAAGCGCGCCACAAAGCTCTTAACCGCATCGTATGTGTTAAAATTTTAAGCCCGGCCTTAGCCAATGATAAAAAAGCCGTTACCCTCTTTTTGACGGAAGCCCGCGCCATCGCCGAGCTGGATCACCCCAACATCGTCAACGTATATAACGTAGGCAAAGAACAGGGATATTATTTTATCGTCATGTCCTTTGTGGAAGGGCAGACTCTTTCCGCCATGCTTAAAAAAGAACGCGTGCTGCCCATCGGCCGCGTGCTGGATTTGTTTGACGGCGTGTTAAAGGGGCTTTCCGTCGCGCATGAAAAAGGCATTATCCACAGAGACATCAAACCTTCCAACATTTTAATTACGCCTGAAGGCCGCCCCAAAATTGTGGACTTTGGTATTGCCAAAAAAGTAGACAAAGAAAAAGGCTCCACCAAAACCACCGAACTGGCCGGCACCGCCTATTTTATCGCGCCGGAACAGGCTTTGGGCAAAGATATTGATACCCGCGCCGATTTGTATTCCGTGGGCGCCAGCATGTATTATGTGCTGACGGGCCATTTTCCGTATAACGGCAAAAACACCATTGATATTATCCAAAAACATATCAACGACCCGGTGCCCGATCCTTCCAAGCTGCGCCCGGATTTGCCGGGTTGGCTGTCTTTGGCCATACAAAAGCTGATGAGCAAAAACCCCGACGACCGCTTTCAAACGGCCAAAGAGGTTTACACGTATTTCAACAAGATGCGCGCCGAAGAACAGCTGAAAGTAAAAACCATGCACGGCCGCGCCGCTATCGACTTGGGCATTGAAAGCTCTTTAAAAATTGCCAAAGAAGACAAACACAGCGCCGAGACCATGCGCAAATTGCGTGCAGAAGACGTCTACCGCGACATTACGTCCAGACAGACAAAACCGTCTGTAACGCCGCACAATCCCACGCAAATGCCGCAGCTGGACAGTTTGGGTTCTGTAAATGATTTGCCGAAATCCAAACCGCCGCTGGCCCCTACGCAGGAATTGGTAACACCCAAAAAGGTAACCCAAACCACCATACCTTCTACCGTATCGGCCATGGCTACCATAAGAACCAGACAATACGCCAAAATGTTTGTGCAGTTGGTTATTCTGTTGCCTCTGTTTCTGTGTTTTGCAGCGGTTTGCTCGTATATTTTCTTTGAGCTGGGCAAAATTTGTTCCGCTTATGTGCTGCCCTCCAATGGTTTTTTTGCTAATCTGCTATCTCCTATTTTGTCCGGCAAAATGGCAGAAGGGCAGTTGCTTTATATCGCCTTAGCGGTGGCCGCACTGGCCGGCATTTTTGCCATTTCGGCCGTAAGGGCCTATTCTAAAACGACAGCCATTTTGCTGGCTTTGGCTGCAGCGTCCTATTTATCGGGTTTGTTTACACCGGAAGTAGCCTTATGGAATATGTCCTCGGTGGGGCAATATTTGTTCTCGCCGGAATATTATTTCTGCTATTTGGTGTTGGCGGCGGCATGGGGCTTGTCTTTGTGCTGGCGCTTGGACCGCACTTGGCCGGAGCGAATTTTGGGCACGGCGCTGGTGTTTTTGGCCGCGGTTTTATCGTATAAAGCCACCGTGCTTTCCATCACGCCGGATTTTGCCAGTATGGCCACCAAAATTTTGTTTGGCGGGGCCATTTTGTTCGCTATTTTGACCATCTATTATATGGTACTTAAAGCGGCTCACTCTATGATTTTGCCTTCTATTTGCTTGCTTGCGTCCATTGGCTGTTTCTGGTGCTACAACGTATCGGGATTAGCGCAGCATACGCAGACCACGTTTTCCACATTGGCGGAAGTCATTCCTATGGCAGACCCCACTCAAGAGCAAATGCAAAGACAAGATCAACAAAACGAGCTCCTTGGCATTCCTACGGTACAGCTTTTTAGCGCATTTGCAAAAACAAAAGCTATTAACTATATGTCCGAAGAAGAAAAACAAAAATTCTTGGACAATGCCATTGAAGAATATGCCGGGCCTTTTATTGACCAGGAACAACGCCCGTTGTTTAAAAATTTGTTAAGCATTTATTATTTAAGCGGTCCCAGCAAGGCGTCTTTTAATATTTGGGATTACGCTATCAGTTATCCGATAGATAATTTCAACCGCAACGCACAAACCAATAATGCGTATTCTTTCTTGGTGGTGCTGCTGTTTGTCTTGGCCGGATTAAACTGCGTGGGCGGTATTTTATTTAAAGAGGACTTATGAGCAGCTTTGATATAGAATTTGCCGCCGTTACAGATATTGGCAAAATCCGCGAGAAAAATGAAGACAACGTCCTCATTTCTTCGGATTTGGGCTTAGGCGTAGTAGCAGACGGTATGGGGGGGCATAGTGCCGGCGAAATAGCCAGCAGTATTGCCGTATCCGTACTGGCAGAAACCATACGTAAAATTAATAGTGGATCTCTGCAAATACCGGAAACCTTTTTGCCCAAGCTTGCCCCAACCGAACGTAAGCTTTTGATGGCTGCCAATTTGGCCAATGCGGCTATTTATTCCACGGCCCAATCCTCTGACGTATATAAAATGATGGGCACCACGCTTACCGGCGTGCTGTTTGACAAAGACTGCGCCATTGCCGTGCATGTGGGAGACTCGCGCATTTATTTATACCGCGACGGCAAAATTATTCAAATTACGACTGACCATTCTTTGGCCATGGAACACGTGCGCCGCGGGCTTTTATCCAAGGCGGACGCCGACAGAAGCAAAATACAAAATGTGCTTACCCGCGCCATGGGCATTAAGAAAAACATAGAATTTGACTTGTTGAAATTTCCCGTTAAAGCGGGGGATATTTTGGTCCTTTGCTCAGACGGACTGTATAAAGGCTTGACAGAGCAAGCCATTGCGGAAATTTTGGGCAAAGACAAAGACATGCCCATCGTTAAGCTGTGCAAGCAATTGGTGCGCACGTCTAACGAGCGGGACGGACAGGACAATATTTCCGCCGTAGTCATTAAAATTCTAGCCCCCAAAAAGCTGACTTTTGGGCAGCGGGTTAAAAAACTTTTTTCCCGTGCTTCTTAAACAAATTCTGAAAGCCGAGGCATTTTTGCCTCGGCTTTTCCATTTCTTTTCTTAGCTGTTTTTCTTCTAATGCAAAATTCTTTTTTAGCAATCTTAACAAACTATTGACAATTATCTTTTTTTATGCTAAATTAGCATTAAGCCCGTTGGAGTGCTAGTTTAATACACCGACGGAAACATTTCAAATAACATAAGGAGTGGCGAATATGAGCGAAGTGAAAATTAAGCCCCTTGGCGACAGATTAATCGTCAAGCCGATTGAACGTGAAACCATGAAAGGCGGAATTATCATTCCCGATACCGCCAAAGAAAAACCGATGGAGGGGGAAGTGTTGGCGGCCGGCCCGGGCAAACTCGACGAAAAAGGCAATCGCATGCCGATGGACGTTAAAAAAGGCGATAGAGTGCTCTACGGCAAATATTCCGGCACTGAAATCAAATTGGACGATGAAACCTATTTGATTATTCACCAAGATGAAATTTTGGGTATTTTAGGGTAATAAAGAGGAGATGAATTTTTATGGCTAAACAAATTATTTTCGGCGATGAATCCCGCGCCAAAATGAAAGCAGGCATTGAAAAAGTAGCCAATGCAGTTAAAGTGACTTTGGGCCCCAAGGGCCGCAGCGTAGTGCTGGAAAAAAAGTTTGGTTCTCCGCTTATCATTGATGATGGCGTGACGATTGCCAAAGACATTGAACTGGAAGACAAGTTTGAAAACATGGGCGCACAGCTCATCCGCGAAGTGGCCGCCAAAACCAACGACGTAGCCGGTGACGGTACGACCACGGCCACGGTGCTGGCAGACGCCCTGTTGCGCGAAGGCATCAAAAACATCACGGCCGGTGCCAACCCGACCTTGGTAAAGAAAGGTATTGAAATGGCCGTAGAAACCGTAAAAGGCGAATTGGCCAAAATGCAGAAACCGGTTAAAACCAAAGAAGAAAAGGCTCAAATCGCCACCATTTCTTCCAACGACCGCGTAATTGGTGAATTGATTGCCGAAGCCATGGAAAGAGTGGGCCACGAAGGCGTCATCACCGTTGAAGAAGGCAAAAGCGCCGAAACCAAGCTGGACGTGGTGGAAGGCATGCAGTTTGACCGCGGTTACATTTCTCCGTACTTCGTAACCGACCCGGAAAGAATGGAATGCGTGCTGGAAAACGCCTACATCATCATCACGGACAAGAAAATTTCTTCCATGAACGACCTGTTGCCGATTTTGGAAAAAATCGTACAGAGCGGCCGCCCGTTCCTGATTGTGGCCGAAGACGTGGACGGCGAAGCCTTGGCCACGTTGGTGGTCAACAAATTGCGCGGCACGCTGAAAGGCTGTGCTGTCAAAGCCCCCGGCTTTGGTGACAGACGCAAAGAAATGCTGCAGGATATCGCCACGCTGACCGGCGGTGAAGTCATCAGCGAAGACCGCGGCATGAAGCTCGACAAAGCCGAAATCACCATGCTCGGCCAGGCCGACCGCATCGTGGTAGACAAAGAAAACACCACCATCGTCAGCGGCAAAGGCGACAAAACCGCCATTGCACAGCGCGCCGACCAGATCCGCAAACAGATCGAAAACTCCACCAGCGATTACGACAAAGAAAAATTGCAGGAACGCTTGGCTAAACTTTCCGGCGGCGTAGCCGTCATCAGCGTAGGTGCGGCCACCGAAACGGAAATGAAAGCCAAAAAAGCCAAAGTGGAAGACGCCAAAAACGCCACGAAAGCCGGCGTGGAAGAAGGCCTCGTCCCGGGCGGCGGTGTGGCCTTGGCCCGCAGCCAAAAAGCTTTGGACAACCTCAAAGCCGATAACGAAGACGTCAAAACCGGTATCGCTATCGTACGCAAAGCCTTGACGGCTCCGCTGCGCCAAATCGCGGTCAACGCGGGCTTGGACGGCGCGGTCGTGGTGGACAAAGTTTTGTCCATGAAAGGCCAAGCCGACGGCTTTGATGCCGAAACCGGCACCTATGGCGACCTGCTTAAAGCCGGCGTCGTAGACCCGGCCAAAGTGGTAC
>CALUQA010000062.1 GCA_944322775.1 uncultured Elusimicrobiales bacterium | reverse complement strand
TCAGGCTGAGCAGTTCCATCGGCTCGGAAATAACTTTTTTGTCGTATTTCTTTTTAGCCTGGTCATAAACGCTGATGGTGGCGTTTTCCACCGCGCCAATTACGTTTACGATACCGCATTTGACTTGGTTGTCATGGCAAAAATCGGCCAGGGATTCCAGCAAATCTTTGCCTTTGGGAAGACGGAAGATATAGGTTCTTCCGGTTAAGTAGGGTTTTTCTTCTGCCATTTTATTCTCCTTAATATCTTAGCGCCAATCGGATTTTTTGCGCAGCGCCAGGTATTCCTTGACGGCGCGCAGCTGGCCGGCGGCGTCCATGCCGGCTTCTTCATACACTTTGGAAGCGGCACCGCTGCCTAAATAGAACCCGTTTTTATGCGGGTAAAGCGCGCAGGCACGGCCTGCGTCGCTATGCAGCCAGCAATCCAGCGTGGGCAATGTAAAATCGGTAATACCGGTTGCCATGCCCTTCCACGCGGGAGGCACCAGTTTGTCCTGCTGTGCTTGCGGCAGCAGTTCAAACAGTTCACGGCTTGTTACATATATTACGGCTAAATTGAGGTTTTCCGCCTTTATTTGCGGCAGCACGCCTTCCACAAACGTGCGCCCCGCACCGGCGCCTTGCACAAAAATTACACCGTCGGGCTCGCCGGCCGGTTTGTGCAAATAATACACGCCGTTTACGGCCTTGTCGGCGGGTTCTACGCCCAAAGCGGCGCGGTCCATATATTTATAAGAAGGGCGCACCACAAACGGGCTAAGCACGGCCGGGCGCAGTTGAAACGCTTTTGTCACCAAAGGCCAAATTTCGTCCACCTCCAGCGGGGTGAGCGTAATGCTTAAGCCTTTGGGGAAGTTATCCTGCACCAGCTGCAAAGCTTGCGGGTCGGCATGGGTGGGGCCGTCTTCCCCGGTGGGCACGCCGGCATGGCCGTTAAAAAGCACCAAGGTATTGGGCGTTAGGCCAAACTCGTGCGCGGCCTGATAGCCAATGGCGTGCAAGCGCGCGGCCACATGGGCAAAGGCCAAAAATGCCGCATAAGAAGACGATACGCCAATATGTTTGCCAAAAGAAGATATGCCGCTGCACACGCCTGACATGCCGTCCTCGCAAATGCCGCCGGCGGCAATTTCGCGGCTGAGGGGATTGGTCTGCGTGTTAAAAAAGCCTTTCGGGAAATCTTTGGCAATATTGCCGGCATTGGTGGAACCGTACAAATCGGCCGAGCCGGTCAACAGGGTGCCGCCGGTATGTTTGTTTAAATAGGCCAACACATTGCCCAGCACCCCGCGCGTGGTGTAACTTTCGCCGGGGGTAAAGGCAAACTCGGCGGGCACTTGCTCGGGCGAAAAATCGGTATAAATTTTTTGCACGTCGCCCAAATCGGCGCGCACCTCACGCCCCAAGGAGCGCAAATCCGCCGCGCGGTAGCGCACCTGCTGGGCGGCAAAAGCGGCCGTTTTATATTCTTTTTCCAGTGCTTCACGCACCGTCTGCAAGATTTGCCAATAATTTTTTTCAATATTTTCAGGCGTTTTGTCCCCTTCAAAATGAGGGAACTGCACGCCGAACGTTTGTTCAAACTCCGCCAACGCGGCGTAGAACTCCGGTGAGCAAAACTTATGCCCGGAACCGTGCGAGGCTTTGCCTTCCAGCCCGTAATGCCAGCCTTTCACCGTGCGGTATATAATGGCCGTGGGCTGTTTATTAGGCAAGGCAAGCGCCAGTTTTTGCGCCGCATAAATTTGCTCAAAATTGTGTCCTTCCGGCACGACAATGACGTTAAAATCGTGAATGCGGAAAAGTTCCGCCGGCGTCCACTGTACATAATCGCCCGGGTTTTGCCCGTCGTTGGTAACGCGGTTGCTTTCAATGGAAGCTTCGTTCCAATCCACATGAAATACGGCATTTTTCAGCTGGGCCGTGGCCGCCACGCCAAGCACCTCGCTCACGCGGCCGGCAGTCAAGCCGCCTTCCCCTTCCAAAATATTAACGATGGGGCAGTTTTTGCCGTAAGCGTCCGCCGCCGCCAAAGCCAGCCCCACGGCCGAAGCGTCCCCCACGCCGCTGGCACCCGTAGAGGTGCGCACAAAGGGAACAATCGGCTCCGGGTGGCCGCCCAAGGCTTTGCTGTGAAATTGTTTAAAAAGAGGCGTGCCCTGCACGCGGTTGTGGCGGAAGCCCAACAAATCTTCCAAACGCAGTTGGTCTTTTTCTTCTTTGGCCAGCAGTGTCGGTTGTGCTATGCGCACGCATTCGTTGCGCAAAGCCCACATGGCATACAAACCCAAAGCTTTATGTCCAGCGGCATAAGACAAAATATCGGCGTCTTCTCTTTTGGGGTTGCACAGCTCATAGGCCATAAATTTATATAAAAGCGTGCTGACAATGCGCCCCGAAGAGATACTGCCGCCCGGGTGACCGGACGTGGGCACAAAGTTGTACAAAATAGCTACTAGGGCCCGATAGGCAACGTCTAATTTTTCCAAAGACGCTTTTTCAGAGGCAGATAAACTATAATCCCCTTTTTGCAAATAATCCGTTACATCAACATATACCGAACGTTTAGCAGACAATTCAAACGGTTTCATAATAGTCCTCTATTTTAGGCCTTCCAAGCCTTGTTCCAGCACGGCGCAAAGCAAAGCCACCGTGGCTTCTATATCTTTTTTATCGGTTATTTCTACGTTAGAGTGAATATTGCGCGTGGGAATAGAAATGGCACACGCGGCCATCCCCGTGCGAGAGCGGTGAATGGCGCCTGCGTCGTTGCCGCCGCGGGGAGCAATGCGCACCTGATGGCGGATATTTTCTTTTTGGCACAGCCCCAACAGGCCCTGCAGCAGCCATTGCGGCGTAATGGTCATGGCGTCTATGGCGCTGACGGCCACGCCGCCGCCCAAACGCACCAAATAATCCTGCGGGCGGCAAAGCGGAATGTCGGCCGCGCCGGTAGCGTCCACGGCTAAGGCAAAATCGGCCTCTAAGCCAAAGGCGGCCGTACCCGCCCCGCGCAGGCCTACTTCTTCCTGCGAAGAAAAAACGACATGCACCCCAAGCCGCGGGTTTTTAACGCGTTTTAATGCTTCCAACACGCAAAAGCAACCCACGCGGTCATCAAAAGCCTTAGAGCAAAAGCGGTCACTGCCCAGTGTCGTCCACGGGCGTTCCAACGTAACAAAATCTCCCACGCTCACGCGCCGGGCGGCTTCTGTGCCGCTTAAACCCACGTCAATAAATAAATCCCCCAGCGGCACGGCTTTGCCGCGTTCGGCTTCCTGCGTGATATGGGCCGGCTTGGTGCCAATCACCCCCACCAATGTGCCCGAAGACGTGTGCACTTTCACACGCTGGGCAAGCAGGGTGCGCGGGTCTATGCCGCCCACGGTGATGAAAGACAAAAAGCCGTCAGGCGAAATATACTTCACCATCAGGCCCACTTCGTCCATATGGGCGCATAAAATTACTTTGTGCGGCCCCGAGCCCTGCCGGTAGGCAATCAGGTTGCCCAAGGCGTCGGCACGGGCGGTGAGGCCCAAATCTTGTAATTGAGAGTTGATTTCATTGCGTACGGCGTCTTCCCGACCGGAAACACCGTCAAGCTGTGTCAGTTTTTGTAGGTTGGCAAAATCCATGTTACTCCCGTACACGCGCGTAATGTATATTACATTATACTCACAAAGCCGTTTTTTGGCAAGCCAAAGCCTGCCTTTTTGGGGTTAGAAAGCGGAGCTATCCTAACTGATTTTCCCTATTCCAATACGGTGCAAAAATTGTAAAATACTTGTGATAAGTATATTTTTTCAGGAGGACGTTTTATGACCGTGTCTTATAAAGAGTTGGGTCTGGTTAACACCAGACAGATGTTCAAAGACGCCATGGCTGGCGGCTACGCCGTGCCGGCTTATAACTTTAACAACATGGAACAATTGCAGGCCATCGTTACCGCCTGTGTGCAAACCGGTTCCCCTGTAATTTTGCAGGTTTCCAAAGGTGCCCGCCAATATGCCAATTCCACGCTTTTGCGCTGGATGGCCCGCGGTGCTGTGGAAATGATGAAAGAAATCGGCAAACCCGTGCCGCTCTGCCTGCACCTGGACCACTGCGACAGCTTTGAACTGTGCAAAGACTGCATTGACAACGGTTTCTCTTCCGTAATGATTGACGGCTCTCACCTGCCGTACGAAGAAAACGTAGCCCTGACCAAAAAAGTGGTGGACTATGCACATCAGCACGATGTGACGGTGGAAGGCGAACTGGGCGTTTTGGCCGGTATTGAAGATGAAGTATCCGCCGAACACCACACCTACACCGACCCCGCCCAAGTGGAAGACTTTGTAAAACGCACCGGCGTGGATTCTTTGGCCATTTCCATCGGCACCAGCCACGGCGCTTATAAATTCAAAGTGAAACCCGGCGAAAAACTGCCTGAACTGCGCTTTGATATTTTGGAAGAAGTTTCCAAACGCTTGCCCGGCTTCCCCATCGTGTTGCACGGTTCCTCCAGCGTGCCGCAGTGGGCTGTGAAACAAATCAATGAATACGGCGGCAAAATTGAAGACGCTGCCGGCGTGCCGGAAGAACAACTGCGCAAAGCCGCCAAAATGGCCGTGTGCAAAATTAACGTAGACTCCGACGGCCGCTTGGTGATGACCGCCACCATCCGCAAAATTTTCGCCACCAAACCCAGCGAATTTGACCCGCGCAAATACTTGGGCCCGGCCCGCGAAGAACTGATCAAAATGTATGCCGAAAAGAACCAGAACGTATTCGGTTCCGCCGGCCGCGTGAAATAATTTTACGCCAAACAAAAACCCGCGCATTTTACCATGCGCGGGTTTTTTATATGCCTGTTTTTACTTCTTAAAACTTGCGGGGTCAGACCTGTCCCAATTAACAGCCGTTTTGCTGCATTTTTTGGCGGGCACGCCTGCGTAAATGCACTGTTCCTCCGTAAAGGCTTTAGTAATTAATGAATGGGCCCCCACAACACAATTATTGGGAATAGTACTGCCTTTTAAAAATACATTATTCATGCCTACCCAAACGTGGTTGCCAATAAAAATATCTTTCCCTTTGTTAAGCACTTGTTTGGAAGAGCAATCATAAACAGTATGCCCGTCGCTGGGGCGGAAAGATATATTATAACTGAACATACAATCTTCTCCAATGGAAACTTTTAAATCAGGTTCGTCAAAACCCGTAATTTGCAATCCGTCCATTGTGCTAAAATTTTTGCCTATGACCAAATGCCCGCCGTGTTGCACGCAAAAATTCGCTTTACTAATAGTGTATGGCGTTGTGTTTATTTCTACTACACTTCCATCTTCCACCAACATTTCACATTCGTAAAAATGACAAGGCTGGTGTATGCGTATTAAATTATTATCGCCGATAATTTCCAGTTGCAAGCCGGCAATTACCTTATTGCCGGCATATTGCACCGCTTTACCGTGGCAGTCTATTATCTCAATAACATTATTTTTGCCGCGGTTACGGGTGCGCCCCCACGCGTTTACAAATTCGTGACGTTTGTTTCTGGAGAAGATAAAAATGCCTAAAAATTTTCTTAAACTTCGCGGAATATACATAAGCACCCGTTATTTAATCACCGTGCCGGTTTGACCGGTTTGATAATGCACAATGCGTATTTCTATGCCCTTTTCTTTGGCCAGGCGCACGGCGTCGGGGTGCAGCACGCTGGCGCCGTTTAAAGCCAGTTTGTACATTTCGTCAAAATCAAGCACTTCATATTTTTGGGCTTTAACGTCTTTGTTGGGGTCGGCGCTGTACACGCCGTCCACATCTTTAATCATTTCCACATGCGTGGCCCCCAGCTGGCTGGCCAAAAACACGGCAGACACGTCTGAGCCGCCGCGTTTGAGCGTGGTGATTTCTTTGTTTACCCCAATTCCCTGAAAGCCCGCCACCACAGGCACATGGCCCGCTTCCAGTTCTTTGACCAAACGGTCGCCCTTGAGCGTCAAAATGTCCGCCCCCGTATGGGCGCAGGTGGTAATCAGCCCGATTTGGCTGCCCGTTAATGAAACAGACGGCACGCCAATATCGCGCAATGCAATGGACAAAAGTGCCACACTCACGCGTTCGCCGGTGGTAATAAGCATATCCAGCTCGCGTTTATCGGGGTTGCGGCTGATGCTGTAAGCATGGTCCAAAAGTACGTCTGTCAAATTGCCGTTGGCGGAGGCCACAATCACCGGCAGAAAGCCTTTGTCGTAGCGGGATTTAATCAGTTGGGCCGCCATTAAAAGTTTGGGTTTGTTGGCCAGCGTATTGCCGCCAAATTTCATCACGCAAATCTGTGCTGTCATATTATTCCCCTAACCAGGAAGGCACGCTTTGGCCTTCCAACATTTCCTGATAACTTTGCCGTTTGCGCACCACGGCATATTGATTGCCGCGCACCATTACTTCCGCCGGCAGCGGCCGGAAGTTGTATTGCGACGCCATAGACGCGCCATAGGCTCCAGCACACATTATAGCTAATAGACGCCCCCCTTGCACAGGCTCAATAATGCGTTCTTTGGCAAACACGTCGCCAGACTCGCAGATAGGGCCCACAATGTCGGCCACCACCGGCGCGGTGCCTTTGCGCTGCACCGGCAGAATGCTGTGCCAGGCGTCATACATGGCAGGGCGGATTAAATCGTTCATGCCCGCGTCCACAATAATAAAGCTTTTTTCTTCCGTCTGTTTGGTGTAAAGCACGCGCGTGACCAAAATGCCGGCATTGCCCACCACGGAACGGCCCGGTTCCACAATGATATGTTTGTTTAGCTCTCCCAGCGTTTCCTGCACCACTTGGGCATAGGCCTCGCACGTCGGGGGCAGTTCCACATTGTAATTAATGCCCAGACCGCCGCCCAAATCTATATTTTCTATGGCAATGCCGTCTGCTTCCAGCGCGCGCACCATGGCGGCAATGCGCGTAAAAGCCAGGCGGAAAGGTTCCAAATCCAACAACTGTGAACCAATGTGCACCGCAATGCCGCACACGCGCAAACAAGGCATTTGCGCCGCCGCGTGGTAAAGTTCATGTGCTTCCGGCCAGGGGACGCCGAATTTATTTTCTTTTTTGCCGGTGGTAATTTTTACGTGGGTCAGCGCGTCCACATCCGGGTTTACGCGCAGGGCCACATTGG
>CALUQA010000061.1 GCA_944322775.1 uncultured Elusimicrobiales bacterium | reverse complement strand
GACAAGTTGGTTTCCAAATACGCCAAGAACTGGACCATTGACCGCATGTCGGTGGTGGACCGCTCCATCTTGCGTATGGCCACCTATGAAATGCTCTTCAGCCCCGAACGGACCCCCGTCCCGGCCGTCATAGACGAAGCCATTGAACTTGCCAAAAAATATTCTACCGACAATTCCGGCAAGTTTATCAACGGGTTGCTGGACCAGTTAAAAAAAGAACGCAAATAAAGCGGAGGACTTATGTCCGTCAATCCCGCCGAAGAAATAGCCAACCTGCGTAAAGAAATAGAATACCACAATCATCTCTATTATGATTTGGACAACCCCGTTCTGTCCGATACGCAATACGACGAACTTTATAAAAAATTAAAAGATTTGGAAGCGCAGTATCCGCAGTTCGCCTCGGCCGATTCCCCCACGCAAAAAGTGGGCGGCATGGCCAGTTCTTCTTTTGCGCCAGTCGTGCACGCCACTCCCATGATGAGTTTGGACAACTCTTATAATGCCGATGAGGTGCGTGCCTGGCACGAACGCTGTGCCAAGATTTTATCTTCCGACAGTTTTGAAATGATTTTGGAAGCCAAAATAGACGGGGTTTCCTGCTCGCTGACTTACATAAACGGCATTTTAACCACCGCCGCCAGCCGTGGCGACGGCAAAACCGGCGAAGACATTACCGCCAATGTGCTCACCGTGCAGGACATTCCGCACCGGCTGACGGGCGCCCCCGAAGGCCTTATGGAAATACGCGGGGAAATTTATTTGGACAAAAAAGATTTGGCCGCCTTAAACGAAAAACAGGCCGCCAACAATCAAATTATTTTTGCCAATACCCGCAATGCGGCGGCCGGCTCCCTGCGGCAAAAAGACCCTGCCATTACCAAACAAAGACCGCTTAAATTTTTTGCCCATTCTTTTGGCTCCGGCGCTATTGCGGCAGACAGCTTTCAGGGCTTTATTGACCTGTGCCAAAAATGGGGCTTTCACGTTTCCCCGGTGCGCTTGCGCACGGGTTCTATTGCAGAAATTATCCGTTTTTATAACGATTTTAACGATAAACGCCACGACTTACCCTTTGACGCCGACGGGCTGGTCATTAAGGTAAACTCTTTTGCGCAACAGCAAATTCTGGGCGTTACGGCCAAAAGCCCCCGTTGGGCCATTGCCTTTAAATACCCGGCCGAACAAGCTACCACCACGGTAAATAACGTAATTTTTTCCGTGGGGCGCTCGGGCGTGATTACGCCCGTGGCCCAGGTGCAGCCCGTTGCTTGCGCGGGGGTGACCATCTCCAACGCTACCTTGCATAATTTTGACGAAATCAAACGCCTGGGTCTGCGCGTGGGGGACAAAATTATTTTGGAAAGAGCCGGCGAAGTAATCCCAAAAATTATTAAAGTGGTGGAACACTTGGGCACACAGGATATTGTGCCGCCGGCCCAATGCCCTTCTTGCGGACGGCCCGTTTATAAGGCCGAAGAAGAGGGGGGCTACTATTGCATCCACCCGTCCTGCCCGGCCCAAATTAAGGGGCGCATTTTGCACTATGCCAGCCGCGGCGCCATGGATATAGACGGCATGGGCGAAGCCGTGGTGGACGAACTGGTGGACAGACAATTTGTCACCAATTTTTCGGATTTGTATAACTTAACCTTTTTCCATTTATTGTCTTTGGAAAATTTTAAAGAAAAGAAATCCCAGAACCTCTTAGACGGCTTGGAAGCAAGCAAAAAGCGTCCGCTTTCCCGCCTGCTTTTTGCCTTGGGCATTGCATTTGTGGGGGCCAAAACGGCCGAGGTGCTGGCAGACCACTTTCACACGCTGGACAATTTGATGAAAGCCACCACCCAAGACCTGCAAGCCATACCAGACGTCGGGGCGGCCGTATCGCAAAGCGTGTACGACTTTTTCCACGATCCGGCCGTACTGCAGCAAATAGAACAACTGCGCCAAATCGGCCTGAACTTTACCCAACCGCAAAAACAAATTTCTTCCCGCGTGCTGGAAGGCAAAACCGTGGTCTTTACCGGCGAGATGGAAGGCTTTACCCGCACGCAGGCCGAACAGCTGGCCCGCCAACACGGGGCCAAAACCAGCGGCAGCGTGTCGGCCAAAACCTCTTTTGTGGTGGCGGCCAAAGCCGCCGGCAGCAAACTGAAAAAAGCGCAGGAATTGGGTGTGCAAATTTTAACGCCGCAAGAATTTTTAAAGTTAATTGGCGAGGATAAACCCTCGCTGTAAGTGCACCCTTTGGAAAGCACAGCCCTGCTGTTCCCATAAATAATATTTAAAACAAACCCTTTTGCAAGGCTTTCCCTCTGTTGGACGGCTCTCGTCATGCACGGCTGTTCATCACACTACACTAAAATATCGGTTTTCTTAACACGCCGTGCCTAATCTCCCTTTACAAGTGCATAAAAAACCCCGGGCTTTCGCACGGGGTAACAAACATATAAAAACCGGAGTGTTATAAGCACTCCGGTTTTTTAAAATTTACATTTCAAGCAGTTGGCCGTCCACCGCACTGCAGAGCTTATAGTTCCACGCCGCATAGGTTTCGGCCAAGCTGTTGCGCGGCACTTTAACCGACGGGTTGCTGCGCGAACGCAAAAGCGCCACATAATAGTATGGTGCTCCTTTGCGCGGGTTGGGCACTTCCCCTTCCGGCACGAAATAGCGCTTGTCCGTTTTGGACACGGGCACGATGTAAAGCCCCATATATTGGCGCAGAGTATCTTCGGAACAGTTTGTTTGCTGTTGAACAAAGGCAAGCTCCGCACGGGAAATTTCGGTATAGCCGCTGTTTTGCAAGTCTTGCACCAACTTGGCCAGTTTGTCCAAATCGGCCTGGGTAGGGGGCACACTCTCTTTAGGTAGCAAAAAGGCTTTGCGCCCTTGCAAGGCTTCGTTGTAGACGTACATGCCGCTGTCGTTAAGGGTGCTGTCGGGCAAGAAAATTTTGTTGCCTTTCATGTCGCGCAAATCAAACACGTCCTGCGTACGCACGCCCATTTTTTGAAACACGGCCACCGCGTCCTGCCCCACCTGTTTGCGCAGGGCATTATACCCGCTGATGGTCAGCACGTCACGTTCAAAGCCGGTGCCTTTAAAAAGCGTTACCACATATTCCGAAGGCAGCACTTTATATTTGCTTTTCAAATAATCAATGCCTCCCTTCTGTTCCGCCGCGTGAATGCGCTTGAACAAATCACGGTCGGTTTGGGAAAGTTCTTTTTTGTCCGGCAACGCCGCATAGCGCTGTTTAAGCGCGGAGAGCATTTCTTCATCGGAAAAATAAATGGGTTCCAAAGCAATCAAACGGCGGCGGGCAATTTCGTTAAGCGGCTCCACAGACAGGGCCGTTTCATACAGTTGTGCGGCTTCTTTGGGATTGCCTTGCTCTTCCACAATAACCGCTTTACCCACCAAAGAGTTTACGTTGGCGCGGTTATATTCCAAAGATTTTTCGTAATAAGAAAGCGCTTCTTTATTTTTTTGCTGTTTAAAAGCAATGTCGCCCAGCATAGAATAGGTATACGAACGATACGGCGAAACGCGCTTCATATGGCGCAAGGCGCTTAAAAAATATTTCCGTGCAGTAGCCAGCTGATCCTGCGTTAAGGCAACGCCGGCCAAACTGAGCAGGGTTTCTTCGTTGGAAGGGGCCAACTTCAGGCAGCGTTCAAACGTAGCGCCGGCGCGGACATAGTCCTGGCTGGCAAATTCTTTTTTGCCCTGTTCCTGGCAGGCGGTAAGCTGCGTTTGTGTTTGCCCCCACACGGGGCCAAACGCGCACAAGGTCAGCATACTAAAGAGGGATATCGGTTTTACATAATGCATAAATACACTGTACCATTTTTTCCGATTTGGAAAGTTTTACGGGCCGCTCAAACATAAAACCCGTTTTTTCTATTTTAGCAAGATTTGCGCGATAGACAAAACCCATCACCCGGCAAGGCAGCATTTTGCGCGAGGGCAGCGTGTGCATGATTTTATTGGCTTGCGCATAAAACGCTTTGGACCGCGCCGCCAATTTGGCCAGCATCTCGGCCAGCAAAAGCGGCTTTTGCCGCTGCAAAACATCTTGCCGCGTAAGGTCCTTTTCCTGCAGCCAATCCGTGGGCAGATACACGCGGCCCAGTTGGGCGTCTTCCTGCACGTCGCGCACGATGTTGGTGGTTTGTACGGCAAAGCCCAAGGCGCGGGCCAAGACCTCTGCCTGCGGGTCTTTAACGCCCAAAATGTCCAGCGTGGCCAAGCCGACAATGCCGGCCACCCGCCACAAATACCACTCCAGCTCTTCAAAAGTTTTATATGTTTTGCCCTGTACGTCGGCCTGCATGCCTTCTATCAACAGCAAAAAGCGGTCTTCTTTCATGCCAAAATCGGCCGCCGCTTTTTGCAAATCTTTGCCAAGCGGCGTATGCGGCTTACCAGCAAAAACGCGATGGATTTCTTCCT
>CALUQA010000060.1 GCA_944322775.1 uncultured Elusimicrobiales bacterium | reverse complement strand
CACATAAGGCCCCAGCGTGCACCCTTCCACCTCGGCCGTATCGTCAATCCAGCACGGCGGAATGATTTTGTTTTTTTGCAAAATTTTTTGCGGCAGATGTGCATGGCGGTCCAGCAGTACGCGGTTGGTTTGAATCATGATTTCCACCGTTCCGCAATCAAACCAATCGTTCATTTTTACGGGAACGATAGGAATGCCCCGCCGAAGCATGCAGGAAAGAGCGTCCGTTAATTGTATTTCGTTTTTAACCGTTTTGCCCGAAGCAATGACCTCTTCCAGGCTGGAAAACAACTGGGCAGAATCCAAAAAAGAATAAGCCCCGATTAAAGCCAAATTGCTTTTGGGGTGCTCGGGTTTTTCTTCAAACCCGCAAATGTGGCCGTCTTTCATTTCCACCACGCCAAAACGGCGCGGGTCCTGCACAGTTTTAACGCCCACGGCACTTTGTCCACACTGCACCAGCGGGCGCAAATCTCCGTCTATAATGGTGTCCCCCAGCACAATAAAACACGGCCCCTGCACGGCCTCTTTAGCCAAATAGACCGCATGCCCCAAGCCTTTGGGTTCGGTTTGCTCTACAAACACCGTTTCCAAATGAGCATAATGCCGGCGGATATAATCTATTAAAGCTTCTTTTTTATACCCCACAATAAACACCACCCGCCGTATGCCGCAGGCCTCCACCTGCTGCAAAATATGGGCAATAATGGGCTTGCCGGCCACGCAAAGCATGGTTTTGGGGCAATGCTCGGTATAAGGCAACAGACGTATGCCTTTGCCCGCTACTGGGATAATGGCGGTGTATTCACTCATATTTTCAGTATAACAAATAATAAATTTTAACGGCGTTTATACGCATAAAAATACCGGTGCCAAAGGATTTTCTTCGGCACCGGTAAAATATAATATTATTGGCCCGTGCGGCCCGTTTCTTTTAGCAGGGAAACATAACTGTCCAGCTGGGGTTTGTACACCTCAGCCGCTTCCTGCGGGGTGTATTCGCTGCGGTAGGTCCAGTTTTCGTCAGACACGGTGCCCGGCACATTTACGCGGTCCAGCGTGCCGATAATGTCCTGCCAGGAAAACATCGTCAGTGCCGAGCCGGAAGTAAGCACCCGGCGGAAAATGGCCCGCTGCGTATCCAAATTAAACGGCACGTTACCGTCCGTTTTTTGGGCGGAAATCATTTCCCAAATATTGGCACGTTCCTGCTGGGGCATGGTTTCCCACCAGCCGCGCACCGTTTCCGTATCATGCGTGGAAGTGGTGCACAAAGACACCGGCGGAAAGTTGCGCGGTTCGCGGTAATAGCCGTTGTCTTCTCTTTCCCAGCGCAGCACTTTATAACCGGGGATTTTCATTTCCATCAGCATGCGGCGCACAAACGTGGGGATAACGCCCAAATCTTCCCCCACCGGCATGGCGCCGTTGGCACTTTCCAACACCATGCTTAAAAAGGCATACCCGCGGTCCATTTGTTCCTGTTCCACCAGGATATCAAAGCCGCCTTTATTGTCACCCATTTTAAACACATACGTGCGGAAAAAGCCCACCAAATGGTCCAAACGGAACAAGTCATACAACTCCACCGCGCGGCGGATTTTGCGCCGCCAAAGACCAAAATTATCTTCCTGGATATGCCACCAGTTATAGGCCGGCAGCCCCCAGCATTGGCCGTCTTTGGAGAACTGATCCGGCGGGGCACCCACGGAACATTCCAGACGGAAGTTTTCCCGCTCGCTCCACACTTCGGCACTGTCTAAATTGGTGCCGAACGGAATGTCTCCAAACAAATGCACGCCCGCGGCCCGGGCTTCCACTTTGCTTTGGCGCAGCTGCAAATCGGCCTGCCATTGCACATAGGAAAAGAAATCCACATATTCGCGGTATTTGGCTTCAAAAGCGTCCACCGCTTCTTTTTGGTAAGAGGCCAGTTCACGCGGCCAGGCCGTCCAGGTTTGCCAGCGGTAAAAATCTTTTAAAGCGCGGAAAATGCTGTAGGGGCGCAGCCATTCTTTTTTGGCGTTGCAATAGGCTTCAAAGGCTTGCGCCACCGGCGTATGCTGGACCATTTCATGTTCCAAAAAGAACTGATAGGCTTGCCAGAGCACCTTCATCTTGGCTTCTTTTACCGCTTTAAACGGAGCCTTGCGCGACAAGCGCCACGCCGTAATGTCCCCCTGCAAATTACGCACTTCTTCCTGCGCGCGCGGAGAGAGGAACACTTCTCTTACCCCATTAATGTCAATATACACCGGGTCTATGGCAAAAGCGCTTAGGGCAGAATAAGGGCAGGTTTGGCCGGGAGCCGTTTCCTGCAGGGGCAAAATTTGCACAATTTTAGCCCCCAGACCGCCAAAAAACTTAACCCATTGGTTGAGCGAGGAAAAATCCCCCACGCCCCAATCATTATCCGTTTTCATGGCGGCAAGCGGCATCAAAATGCCGTTCGTGCGCTTGGCCAAAAGTTCTTCGTGTACGCTGGACATATAAGGTTAAACTATTTGCGGACAATAGCCTCAATTTCAATGGCGCTGCCTTTGGGCAACGCGGCCACCTGCACCGTGGTGCGGGCGGGCGGATTTTCTTTAAAGAACGTGGCATACACGGCATTCATATCGGCAAAGCCCGTCAAATCGGTCATATACACGGTGGTTTTAACCACATGTTTTAGCTGGGCGCCGGCCGCTTTGAGCACATTTTCCAAGTTTTTCATCACCAGCTCCGTCTGGCCTTTCACGTCCCCGCCAAAAATTTCGCCCGTCACCGGGTCCACCGGCAACACGCCGGAGGTAAAAATAAAACCGCCTTCTTCCACCGCTTGGGAATAAGGGCCAATAGCCTTGGGGGCTTGGGGCGAGTTGATAATTTTTTTCATAAAATCCTCTCTTCTTATTATCGTGTAAAAACGTCTTTGTATTATATGGTATAAAACACCGTTTGCCGTGTCAAACAAAAACCGTTGTCTGGGCCAAAAGGCAGGAGCATTGCGCCCGTTTCGTTAGCCCATGCAGAAGGCAAAAAGGGCGTTTATATCTGTTATAAAGGAGCAGCCTGCCCCATGGACTTTTCTTTCTGCCCCTTGAGCGCATAAAACACAAAACCCCGCACAGCACCAGGCTGCACGGGGTGGAAAGTGAACTACTTTTGAGAACCTACTTTATTCTGCAATCAGCACTTGCAGGGCTGTCTGGCCAACGGTCAAACAGTTATTTGGCTTCGGCCGGGGTTTCGGCTTTGGCGTTGGGAATGGTAGGTTCCACTTCGGTCAAGGCTTCAATTTTCACTTTAATTTTGGCCGTGACGGTCGGTTTCAAATAGATGCCGACTTCGGTTTCGCCCAAGGCTTTCACCGGCATATTCAGCTCAATGTTTTCTTTGGCAATTTTGTGGCCCAAAGCGGTCAAAGCTTTAAAAATATCGGCTTTGTTTACAGAACCGAACACCACGCCGTCGCTGTTGATGGTTTTGGTGAAGGGCAGCACCACGCCTTCCAATTTTTCGGCGATGGCACGGGCTTCTTTCAGTTCGGCTTCAATTTTTTTGGCACGGCGTTCAGCGCCCAACTGCCAATTTTTCACGGCGCCCGGGGTGGCTACTTCAGCCAAGTTCTGCGGCACCAAAAAGTTTCTGGCGTAGCCGTTTTTCACTTCCACAATGTCGCCGGCCATGCCCAAGTTTTTTACGTTTTGTCTCAAAATAACTTTCATTTCAAATTCTCCCTAAAAACACTTATTTTTTCGGCAACGAATACGGCAAGATGGCCAAATTGCGGTCGCGTTTGATGGCTTTGGTAATTTGGCGCTGGTGTTTGGCGCAGGTGCCGGTAATGCGGCGGGAGAGGATTTTCCCGCTTTCCATGGTGAAAGATTTTACGAATTGAAAATTTTTGTAATCAATGTTATCAATCTTTTCAGCGCAAACTTTGCAGACCTTGCGGCGGCTTTCAAAGCGTTTTTTCACAAACGGTCTGGCCGGTCTTTCCGGTCTGGCAGCCGCGGCGGGAGCAGCGGCAGCGGGAGCAGCATTGGTTTTAATTTCTTCGGACATTTTCACTTTCCTCTTAATTATTGGTTAAATTTAAAACGGTACATCATCTTCCATGACGGGTTGGTCCACATCCACGGAAGGAACATCGTCTTTGGCGGCCGGCTGAGCGGAATAATCGCCAGAGCCGGAGAAGTTACTCTCCAAAATTTGCAGACGGCGGCACGTGATTTGCAGCGATTTGCGGGTTTGGCCCGTGTTTTTGTCGGTATATTCGCTGCTGGTCAGGCGGCCTTCCACATAAACGGGAGTGCCTTTTTTAAGACGGTCTTTGGAGCGTTCTGCGGCAGAGCCCCACACCACCACGGGCACAAAAACCGTGTCGTCCTTCCATTCGTTGTTGGTCTGGTCCAAATAGCGGCGGTTGACGGCCACGTCAAAGCGGCACACCGCCTGCCCTTTTTGGGTAAAGGCCACATTCGCGTCGCGCGTTAAGCGGCCCGCGATAAGGACTTGGTTTTGTTCGGGGAGTCTGATTTGGCCTGCCATAAGCGCCGCCTTATTTGCCCACCGGGGTCGGTTTGGCCTTTACTTCCGTGGCCAACATGACCATGGAGCGCAACACTTTTTCGTTGAGTTTCATGGCTTCGTCCCACACTTTAATGAACTGCGGCTGGGCTTTAAATTTCAAATACAAATAAAAGCCGTCGCGCACGTGGTTAATGTCGTGGGTGAATTTCCGTCTGCCCAGTTTTTCTTCGCTGGTGACTTCGCCACCGTTCTTGGAGACCAATTCTTTGGCTTTGGTCACGAAATCCGCCACTTCCGCGTCGGAAAGCTGCGGTTTGACAATCGTTACAGTTTCGTAGGTTCTCATAGATTTATTATACTATTTTGTTTCTCTGATTTTTCAGACAAAAAACCCCACAAGGCGCTCACTACCGCCTCGCATAGGTTT
>CALUQA010000059.1 GCA_944322775.1 uncultured Elusimicrobiales bacterium | reverse complement strand
GGTAAAATTATTTTCCAAATAGGCGCGCACCACGCCCGGGGTACCTTCGGGGCGAATGGCCAGCTGACGGTGGCCGGCGTCTTCAAAGGTGTACATTTCTTTTTGGACGATGTCGGTCGTTTCGCCGGTGGATTTAACAAAAAGTTCTTTTTGTTCTACCGTCGGCAACCGAAGTTCGCCAAACCCGTAGCGGCGCAACACGCCGCGGGCGCAGTTTTCCAGCTCGGTAAATAAATTGGATTGGGGCTCAAAAATGTCCCGAAAACCTCTGACTAGTTTGCTCATACAATGTTATTTTAGCATTTTACGCAGGAAGAAAACCGCCCCCTTGCAATACAAACATTGCCATGAGGGCATATAAAAACCGGGGTTAACCCGGTTTTTATATCATTGCTGTGCTAAATTTTGGCAGAATTGCGTGGTTTGATAATCGGCCAGCAGCGCATAATAGGCATTTAGTATTTTTTCCTCTTTTTTGCCCAGCTTCTGCCCGGCCTTGCGTTTGAGGGTGGCCGTGTTCAAAACGGCGTTGTTATCCTTCAGATAGGCATTCAAATCCGCTTTGGTGACCACGTGATAAGAACTGCACTTTTGCTCCAGCGTTTTTTGGGTGAGAGCCTGCATTTGTTTCCCCACCTGCTGTTGGGCACGGGCGGCTTTCTGCCGTTCATGCTCGTTTTTAAGATAAGAACGTATGCCGGCGGTAGTAATGCCCAGTTTTTTCATATCCGCTTTAGCCACGGTGACAGCCTGCGGCTGATTAAGGAAATAATATTCGTCATAACTGGTAAGCGATTGATTATCCGTTTTGTGGAAGCGGGCAAAATATTGATACGCACAGGCGCCGCCTTTGTGCACGTGACGGCCGACAGAGTCGGTATAATAGTCCGTGCCCTGCACGGGCTGACCGCATACGTCACACAGCTTGACGGCAGGCGCTTGCGGGGCAGCAACAGACGGCTGTGCAGCAGGAACGCCTTGCACGGTGGCAGCAGAGGTTTGCGGCAAAGAAGGCGTTTGTTTGCTGGCCTTTTCCCCCTCTGCGGCGGCTGCAGAAGCCGAAGCGGACGCAACAGGCTGCGCCTGGCGACGCGGATTATATACCGGTGCTATGCTGGGGGTACGCCCTGTGGCAGCAACAGACGCTGCACGGACATTTACATTTTGAGGCAAAACGCGCACCGGAGCCGCGGCGGCAGGCGCCGTTGGCTCGGCGGAAGACTGATCTGCAACAACAGGAGAAAGTTTTTTATATTGATTAACCAACGCCAACGTATTGCTGTCAATAGTTTTGCCGAAAAACACTTTGTTGCGCGTGGATTGATCAAACACGGCTTCATACACAGGCTGCAAAGTGGCCTTTCTTTGGGTCAAGGCAGCCAGTTGCTGTTGTTTTTGTTTTCTCTCAGCAGGGGTTAACGCAGCATGTTTTAACTCCAATTGCAAAGAGTCTATTTGCGTGTTTACCGTATTATATTCTTCTTCTATATTGGCAGAGGAAGAAATATAACCGGCCAAATCTTCGGCCGCTTGTTGCTGTTGCTGTTCGGCCGTGCGGGCAAAAGCAGGTTGGACGCTGGCCTTATAGCCTTTTTGCACCCACGCTTGGAACGCTTCTTTTTGGGCCGCGTTTACGCGCACCGGCACCCCTTGGATATACACATAGCCGCGCTCGCCCAATGCTGCCCAGCCATATTGCAGGCGTTTGGAAGGCGAAGCGTCTTCGTGGCGCAGCACAAAATCCACCGCGTTTACCAGCCCTTCCACATCGTCTGAGGAAAAGCGGCCGCCGTTTCTTTCGCGCATAATGCTGTTTATTTTAAAAAAGTTGGCGCCTTCGGTTTTATACAGCGAATAGGTCAAATGGCTGTTTGTCGGTTCGCTGCCGTTTAAAAGCATATCGTTTCTTACACTGGCGCGCAAGGAATATTGATCGGCAAGCCCCAAAAGATGCCCCACCTCGTGCAAGGCCACGTCTTCCGCCATGGGAGCTTCCACCGAAGAAAATACGCGAGCCTTGGGCGAGTTGATGTCTATTAAATGTTCATAATAGACTTCTTTGGCCAAGGTTTTGCTGGCAGGCAAGGTGACGGACCAAGGCTGCCCGTCTAAATTGTTGGGGTGGGCATTGCCTCTTTCCACCTCGTTGCCGACCAGCTCGTTGGTGTCGCGCCCGTAGATAATGAAGGCTTGTTTAAAGCGGCCGCAATCTTGATACGGGCCGTTTGCATTCACCCAGTTTAACTGCACCTGGGCAGGAAGGGCCGAGAGCACATCGGCAAATTCTTTGCGGCGCGGCTGCAGGGCTTGGCGGGTTTGATCCAACCAAGTATTAAAAGATTGTTGGGTAATGTCAACCAAAAAAGCGGCCACCTGCTGTGTGTTGCGCTGGGGATTTTGCTTTTGCGTGTCTGCTATGTAGGTGTAATAAACCTGTGGGTCCAAATCCACGCATACGTCCAGCTGCGCCTTTTTGTGTTTGCCCTGCGCCTGCTGAAGCAAATTGTACAAAACAAAGCCTTTATAGCCCGGTTCGGCCGTGCCGGGGTATTTGTCCATGTCAAACAACAGCCCCCAGCTAAACGCAGGGACCGAAAAGACAAATAAGAAAAAACTGATCATTAATTTTTTCATAAACGTTTTCATCCGGGCAAAATATACAACGCTATATTAAAAGTATAAATAGAAAAATCGACTTTTCAATATTTTATCAAAAGAAGTACAAATAAACGAGGGCCTTTGGCTCTATGTACAATTAGGTCTTTTGGGAATAAAACGGCATGAATTTATTAAAAAAACAGTATACAAGACAAAGCCTTGTAAACAAAATCAATTTTCTCTCAAAAAAAACCGCCCCCTTATCATAAGAGGGCGGTTGGTTTTTCCCTTAGTAAAAGACAAAAAATCGAGGATCTGAGAAGCACTGCCACGTGATGCGGTGCAAGTTTTCCAAATCCTTGTCGGACGAAGAAGCCGCTTGCCCCAAAAGTTTGGCCCACGGGCGGGCGGCGGCCCAATCTTTTTCTTTCAATAATTTGGCTTTTTTGAGGTTTTTGTTATCTCCCACAAAAATGCCGGAAAGAACAAAACTGGGCATCCCCTGCGAGGTGTTTACGCTAAACCCCTCCGTAACAAAAAAGGCGGTTTCAGGCATTTTTCCCTGTTGCAAGGCGCTTTCTTGGCGGGTAATAAAACCGGAGAACACTTCCTGGCCTACATCTTTCCCGCACAGCAAAGGCCATTGCCCACCAGGAGCTACGGCCGCATACAAGCGCTTAAGCACTTCCAAAGCGGTATCTTTATTCAGTTTGCCATTAGGTTTTATATATACAACCATTGGAGCGTCTTGCAAGCCAAAAATACCTTCTTTATCTACGCTAACACCCCGCAATAAATACTTTTCATAATTGGGATATAGATTATCCGGGCTTTGAGGCTCCAGCCACAAAGCCGTTTTTTGCTGCTGAACCTGGGAAGACATCCGTGCGTCTAACGCTTTCAATTTATCAGACACGGCATCCGCAAGCACAGCAACCGACGAAAAGGCCACTAACATTCCAGCTAAAATAATTTTTTTCATATCATTATCCGTAAAATAATAATTTATTACCTGGCTATTATAGTATAACTATTTTTTAGAGATAAACAAGCATTTTTCATCTTCCTTATTCTTGCTTTATGTAGGCAAGCACAAAAACGTGTATATCGGTTTTCTAAACCATGACTGTGCATGTTTTATAAATGCTAGGAAACGGGGAACGCCCCGAGTGCCCTTTCGGCCCCCTCGGAAGCGTGCGCCTGATTGGCATAACAAAACCACGCTTTTGCGTGGTTTATAAATGGTGGACGTGATCGGGATCGAACCGACGACCTCCTCGTTGCGAACGAGGCGCTCTCCCAAACTGAGCTACACGCCCAAAAAAAGGTTCGCCGCTGTTTACGACTTATTTATTATATCATTTTTAACAAATTTGTAAAAAGAATATGCGCCCCCGTACACATTTTAGCCGTTAGGCGTTGAGGCCACCCTAAAAGGAAGATAGCATTAAAAAGTTTGATTAGGGCAGCGCATAGCGGTTGAGTCCATTGCTCTCCCCCATATAACTGCCCCCCAAACTTTTACATACTTTATTAGCTATTTTATTTGTCCCTTTCGCAAAACAAAAGCTTTTCTCGTCATACATATGCAGATAATAGAATAAATCATCACCCGCGCAATAGGCCTGCGCTTGCCATGAAGCATCAGCAGCAGAATTAGAGTCATCTAGGGTACAGGTGGCCACTGTCGTGCCGTTTTTGGTCAATTTGCAGGATCTGCCGTCTGCAGAGACCTCACACCCACTAAGAGTTAAATCCAACTCTTTCATATCTCTTGAATAAACATTGTTGGCCATATAATAAAGTTGATTGGCTTTTTTAATAGCGCTTGCCCCTACAATTAGTTGCGTATAGCGGCTTTTGGCTACGGCGACCTGGTATTGAGGCAAGGCAATGGCGGCCAAAATGCCGATAATCAAAACAACCACTAAAAGTTCTATAAGGGTAAACCCCTTATAAGATAAGCTAGGAGTGTTAAAAAGAAAATGTTTTGTGTTCATATTTTTAATGTATCATAAAAAGTATTTCATACACAAGGTCAAGCACTACTTTTTCCGTCTTGCCGTTGAAGCAAACCGGCGGAAAAGCTACAATATATTTATCCCTATTTTTAACGAGGAACAACTATGTCCAGCAAAATAAGAGTCAGCGACGTAAGCAAATACGTCGGCCAAGAAATTACCCTGAAGGGTTGGCTCTACAATAAGCGCTCCAGCGGCAAGCTGCACTTTTTGCAACTGCGCGACGGAAGCGGCATTATTCAATGCGTAATGTTTAAAGGCGATGTTTCGCCGGAACTTTTTGAACTGGGCGACAAGCTGACCCAGGAATCTTCCATTATCGTGACGGGCACTATCCGCGAGGACAAACGCTCCCCCTTGGGCTTTGAAATGGGCGTGAAAGATTTGCAAGTGGTGCAAATGGCCAAGGATTACCCCATTTCCCCCAAAGAACATGGGCCCGAATTTTTGATGCACAACCGCCATTTGTGGTTGCGCTCGCTGAAACAAAATGCCATTTTAAAAATCCGCGATGAAATTATTTTTGCCATTCGCGAATATTTGCC
>CALUQA010000058.1 GCA_944322775.1 uncultured Elusimicrobiales bacterium | reverse complement strand
TTGCCTGTGCGTCGCCGGGCACAAAGCCGTGCCTGTCCACCTGGGCCGCCTGCAGCAGGCGCCATAAAAGCCGTCTGCCCTGCGGCAGTTTTAAGACGGCGGCCAAATCGGCCGCGCTGCGTTGCTCTAATGTTCTTCTTTTCATAGTTTTGGTGCCGGATTTTTGCCTCGGGGGAAAACGTCCGGTGCGTTTTCCCCCGGCACTGCAGGGGGGCGCTCGTTAATTTTAGGCCGCCCCGCGCTGCAGCTTTTAAACCGTTTTTGCCGCCGAAGCCACGCCTTTCTGCGCGTTGCTTTGGGCCAGCAGCACCTGCTGGCGCTGGCGGCGTATTTGGGCCGCTTCTTCGTCTGAGCGCAGCACGGAAGGGGACACGCCCAACATTTCCAATCCTTCTTCCAAGGCGGCGTCAAAATTAATTTTGTCCACCACTTCCGGGTTGCCTTGGGCCAGGGCGGTGGTGAAAGAAATGCCTTGCTGCAAGGCCGCCATGCCGCTTTGTTTTTGGGCCTGGGCAATCATGGACACATACTGCACTTTTAAATCCTGCCCCTGTATTTCCGGCGGCGGCAGCGGAATAACGCCGCGGCGGTACATCAGCGCAAAGGTGCGTTCAATCAGCGGGTCCAGCAGTTCATTTTTAAGCCGCTCCAGCACGGGGCCCAGCACCAGCATTTTTTCCTGGTGACGTTCGGCCACTTCGGTGGCGGTCATGTTGGTAAAATTTTGCGTGCTGAGCATTAAAAACACGTCGGCAAAAAACTGGCTTTTAATGGTTTGTTTTACGCGCTCTATGCTTTGTTCCAACGCGTTTAAATCCACCGGCACCTGATAGGCCGGTTTGACGGCGGCTTCGCTTCCGCTGCCGCTGTAGCGCGTCAGCCCGCCGGGCAAAAGGTTCACTTCCCCCTGCACATTGGCAGACACCATCATGGGCGGATTGGTGTTTTTATCCAGCGCGATGAGTTTGGTTTTCTGCATTTTTTGCAGCATTTTCACGTCGCCCAAACTTTTCCAGCCGGGGCCGCGGCCATATACATCGCTGGAGTTGCGCACTTCCCAACGGGCGGCAATGACGGGAAACTCGCGATATCCGCCGCGACGCAAAAACTCGCCCTGCGGGGTAAAATAAACCGACACATACGGCATGTGTGCCTGGTCCAGTTTGCTTCCGTCCGCTTGTTCTTTGGGCAGAATAACGTGCAGCACCTTAAACCAGCCGCCGCGGTTTTCCTGCGCGGCACGGCGAATGGCGGGCGGCAAGTTTTCTTCGCCAAACTGCTGCTGCATTTGCCGCGGCGTAAGCCAAAACTCCCGCCCGAAGGCGTTAATGCGACCCCGGCCGTCGCAGTCCAGCACATATTCACCGGCGGTAAAAGAGCGGCAGTTAATCACGCGGTCAAAATCTTCTTCCAGCAAAAAAGCCGCCGTGCCAAAGACGGAAATTTCCTGATAAAACCCGTGCAGCGTGTTATACACATTACTGCGGGCAAACACTTCTTCCATGCGGCGGCGCACTTCATAAAGCCAGGCGCGCACGGCGCTTTGCTTCATCAGTTCTCCGTCGGCCAAAGACAGCTCAAACCACGTGCGCCCCGGGCTGGTCAACCCAGACACCATTCCCGCGCTTAGCACTTCCACCGCCATCAGCGGGTCGGAATCAATCAACGTGCGGTGGTCTATTTTGCGCCCGTCGCCGGGGCGGTCCCCTTCAAAAAAACCGCGCGTCGGGGCGATATAGCGCGCCAGTTCTTTCCAGGCGCTTTGCCAGTCGCGCGACTGGGTTTTCATTTCTTCATAGCGCGTGCGGAAAAAGTCTGCATTGTGCATATTTTGTGAAGTCATAAATCACCTTTTGTTTAATTTGTACTGCTAAAAATTGAAGAAGTATTTGAAAAGAAAATTTATTAGTATATAAGAAGAAATACGCATGCGCGCACTGGCGCCGTGCATAAGGAGGGTTTATATGTGGAGCATTATTTTGATTTTGGTTTTTGCCGCGTTGGTGGGGTTTCCGGGGTTTTATATTATCACCCGGCAAGTGTTTAAAGGCGGCAGCCGCAAAGCGGCATTTTGGCTTTCTGCTTTACTGACGGTTTTGTTGGTGGGGTTGCTGGCTATTGTGATGGCCGGCGCGCCGCTGTAAGCCAACGCTAAAAAGACACAAGCCCAACCAAAAAAGGCAACGTAAAAACTTTTTGCCCCGGGCGGGGCGGGAAGAAAAAGACAAGACTTACGATGGAAAGATTATAGCATAATTTGTTAGTTTTGTCAATATTTTTTTATTTCATTTTTATTTTTTACGTCGTAGAAAATAATAAAAAATATTTTTACTAACTTTTTATTTGTTAGTTTTATTGTTTACAGCACGCTGTATTCCGTGCGGGCAAATTCAGCCCGTCCGCTCCGTTTAGCCACCGGCAAAGCAAACGTCAGCGCCAGAGCGTCTGCCAGGTCCGGGCTGCGGCCGGTGCGGGCTTTTAAATCTTCTTTACTTTCCAGCTTTAAGCGCCCGGCGGCGTCAAATAAATAACGCACGCCGCATAAGTCTGCTTTAAGGGCCGGCTCTTGCGGCAAGGCACCGCCTGCCGTCAGCCACTCTTTCATTTCCCCCCACATTTCGGCACGTTTATTGGCATACTGCCCGGCCTTAAGCGGGGCCGCGCCAAAGTTAATTTCCGTCACGCCAAAACCCAGCTGGCGCAGGCGGTCTATCACGCCGCCGCCACAGCCGGCGTCTATAAACACAGCGTCGGGGCGAAAGGTTTGTATGGTTTGGGCGGCGCGGGCGGCCAGGGTCATATTATCGGTTTTGCAAAACACTTCCGGCGCAAAAGCCTGCAGCCCCTGGCGGCGGAAAATCACGCTGCGGTCGGCCCCAAAGCGGGCCGGGTCTATGCCCATTATTTTGGGCGCGTGGGCAATTTCGGCCGTGCCGTAACGGCGGGCGGAAGCCTCCGCCACCAAGCTGATGGGGATAAGCACGTCCTGCGCGTCGGCCGTAAAATCACACAGATATTCCTGCCGAAACAAATTGGCCGGCGTGCGGCGGCGGATATCGGCCAATTCTTCCGGCGATATGACGCCCGTTTCGTCTGCCGGAAACACGCCACACCACCAAATACCCGGCTCCGTTTGTGCGGCTTTGCGGGCGTAATTATACAGTTCGTAAAACTGGTTTTGCCCTTTTGGGGTGCCGGTAAACAAAGCCCAGCCCCCGCGCGAAAGCAGCATGGGACGCACAATTTCGTCAAACACAGCAGGCTTTATTTGGGCATATTCGTCCAGCACTACGCCGTCGGCATAGGTGCCGCGCAGAGCGTCCGGGTTATCGGCCCCCAGCAGCCATATTTTGGCGCCGCCCGGCAGCTGCACGCACAGTTCCGTTTCCGAAAGTTTTACCCCCGGCAGCGGCGCGCTGAAGCGTTTAATATAGTCCCAAGCAATCAGTTTGGTTTGCTTTAAAAAGGGGGCTATGTAAAAATAGCGCGGAGCGGGCCGGGTGTTGGTCAGCGCGCTTTTGAGCAAGTGATTGACGGCGCACACCGTTTTGCCCATTTGACGGTGCGTGACCAGCACGCAAAAACGGTGGCTTTCCAGTGCTTTGTGTATCAGCGTTTGCGGATAGCGCGGTTTATAGGGGATAACAATTTCCGCACAGGCAGGCTTTTTTTTCATTCTTTCTCCCAGCGCACCACCACGGTGCCAAGCGGTTTTTTGGCGTCGTCTTTGCCGTCGGTCCAACCCAGCAAATTTTTGGCGGTAAACACCGCAAAAGAAGCCGAATAATTGCCGCGCAGGCTGTTTTGAATAAGAATATCCCCCTGCAAATCGCGCGCTTTTTTGGCCGCTTCGGCAAAGGCGGGGTGGGCGTCTTGCCAATCCTGCAAAATGCTTTGCGTAACGCCCAGTGTGCGGGCAAAAGCGGCAAAGGTGGGCAGTTCGCTGGCGCTTTCCACAAAAGAAATGCTGCCGTCTTTTTTTTGCACTTCGGTCACTTTAAAAGGCGGCACGTCAAAAAAGGCTAAAAGCCGTTGGCAAAACTCTGGCCGGTACGCAACCCGTCCTGCGGTTTTTAAATCCGTTTTGGCGGATTTTAGACCTTTTGCGGCCCGTTTGGCACGTGACTTGGCTGTTTTTTTAACCGTTATTGGTCGGGGTGGTTTTGCGGTCTCGCCTCCGAGGGCATTTTCTTTGGGGACGGGCCCAGCTAGGACTTCTTTAGAGGAAAGTGTTTGGTCCGCCAGGTTTTGACAAGCGGAAGGCAAGGCAGCAGCACGAGGGGCTGTATTGTCAGGTAGAGCAGAAGAGAAATTAGACGCGGCCAAAGCAGGCACTTCGGCTGGCATAGGTTTTTTGGAAGGCAAAATAGACTCCTGCCCGGGCTGTGTTCAGCTCGGTTAACGTAAAAGATGGGTGATAAAAAAGAGGACTAAAAAAGGACAAAAAAATACAAACATTTGGATTGTTTGTATAAATTTATTATAGCAAAATAAATTTATTTTGTCAAATAAAAGTTATTTTTCAGATGAGAAAGACACAAAAAACGAGGGATTTAAACCATATTACAACTAAAAATTAAGGCAGCAGTGCCGCTGAAAAGCATGGCACCTAATTAAGGCACAAGATAAACAAGCCAGGTTTATTCTTTCCGGCGTGGAATGGTGGAAAAAACATACGTGTAGATAGGCTTTTTAAGCGGGTAAAGCGAACGCGAGGCAAGAAATAAAAGCACAGCCGCACCGCTCGGGTGCGGCTGTGCATAAAGGAGGATTAGCGGGCGCCGTCTGCCCAGCGCCAGAAGGCGTCTTCAAAGTTGGCCGTGGTATTATAGCGATAGGCGCGGCCCAGGGCCTTTTCAGCCGAGTACGGCTGATAGACGGGTTTGCCGTTTTTGTCGCGCGCGGGAAAGCCGGTGCGCGGGTCACGCACTTGTTCACCCTGCGACATCAGGCGCGTAAACTGCTCAAACTGCATACGGTTGGAAGGAGACATTCCCCCCGCCGGATTGAGCAAAAAGCGCACCATGGCATACGCCTGGAAGTACCAATCTTGGGTTTTGTTTTTTCCTTCCATTACGGACAGGGAGCCATCTTCCATAAACTGGTCAAAAGGCATACAGTACAGCGGAGCGCCTTTGCCTTTTTGCCCCGTCGTAAAAGAACGGGCACCGCCAAACATATTGCTGGAAGAGAAATTGGCCACCTGGGTTTCTTTGCTGCGCTGGAAGTTAAGCGTTTTAAAATCGTTGGCCCACGGGCCGCCTTTGGTGCCGTTATAGGCTTGGTCTTCCATATACACGGCCAGGCCTTCGTCCAGCCAGGCAGGGGTCATCAAACGGCCGGTATTATGTTTGTCAAAAAACTTTTGCGTAAAAATGTGCACCAGCTCATGCGTAAACACTTCTTTAAGTTCCTGTTGTTTGCCCGGCTCGTCGTAGACCACAATTTCGCCGCGGGTAGGATAGGCCAGTGCGCGCGTCCAGGCTTGGGCATTGGGCTCGTGTTTTAAATAGCTGTTATGGTCCTGATACACAAACACGCGCACTTTGTCACTCATCATCCACGGGATATTGCGGCGAAGAGTAGTGTAGGCGGACTCAAAAATCATGCCCATGTTGGAAGAACTAATGCCATTGTCGCGTTTTTGCGTATAGATGGTAAAATGCGTGGTATTGGAAGGCTTCCACTCCACACCCGGGCGATAATCGTTGGGATTAAAGGGGCGATTAGTCTGCTGGGCAGGAACGGCTTGCGCCGTTTCGGAAGCGGAAGGCGGTATAAAACGGCCCGAAGATACCATTTCTTTGGATTGGCGCAACAAGCGGGCGGCATAATCCAGCTCTTCCTGGGCAATGGCGTCTTGCGCGGCTTGTTCGCTGTCTGCTGCGGTGCCAGCTGCGGGCGTTTCTTGCGCGGCCGGCGTAGAACGTTCGCCTTCAACTAAGGCATTATTTTTTTCAATATCCTGCTCCACGGGCGTAGCCGCTTTGGCGGGTGTCGCTTTTTTGGCAGCAGAGGTTGTCTTTTTGGCAGCCGGCTTGGCAGTGCGCGGCGTGGATTTTTTTACGGCTGACGCCGGCACCTGCGTTTTGACGACGGCACCGGAAGAAAGGGGAAGCTCCAAAAAATTGCTGCCGGTCGTGGAGGTTGTTTTTGCGGCGGAAGCAGTTTTTGTTGCAGAAGCCGCCTTATTCGTTTGAGACGTGGCAGTGGTGGTCTTAGCGTTTGCTTGCGACGTTGTTGTTGCCTGTTTGGTAACCGCCGCTTGGGTGGACGCCGTAGTGGGTTGGGCAGTTTCTGCCGAACCGGCCACATTAGAATCCTGCAAAGAGCGTTTGAGCAAATCGATGCTGGACGGAGGGGCCGCCACCGCATTGCCGGAATCGGCTTGTTGCCCGTAAGACACCGTCTGGGCCGCCAAAGGGCTGATTAAGAGCGCAAATAGAAAAAAGAAGAAATGTTTTTTCATGCGTTTTCTCGGCCAGGGTTAAAGCACGTCACTACCCTGAGTAATTTCGTAGGTTAACTGCCACATTTGACCATCATTGGCAGAGGCATTTTCTACAAAATAGGCTTTTACCTTATAAGGATTTCCGCCATCGGGATTATCTATAGTGCATTCATAGCTGGGCACAATATTTGCCGCAGGGCAAGTATTCACATTCGTTCCCGTACCGGAGCAATACATATAGGGCACGCCGTTGTTTCCGACCCCGTTCCAATCGCGGCGGAAAGCCTCCGGCGATTTGTTAGCCCAAAGAGAATTTACTTCGGCCATACAGTTTTGGATTAGCACTTGGGCAGAAGCCATGCGTCGTGTACGGCGGGCAGAAGTAGTGCGGGAAAGAGATGCCCGCAGCAGCATGGTGGCAATACCGGCCAAAATAACGGTAATTAACAACACTTGCATCAAAGCGGCGCCTTTTTTATTCAGTTTCATAATAACCCCTTAAAATCCCATTGGCATGGCAAACACTTCTTCCACAACATCATTTATAATCGGTTTACTGTTAATTTCAGTAATAATGCGGATAGTCAGCAAACTTTTTGTCCAATCACGGCTTAAAGAATGAGCCGCAAACAGCGGAACCGGATAGGAACTGTCATCAATATATTTTACATTGCTTAACACCACATTATTTTCTGCCAGATACGTACATGTTGGGTATTGCGTGTTGCCTGTTTCGGATACGTTATTGACCACTCTGTAAATTTTACCTCCGCGATACGCACCAGACGGAACAATATTTGTTTGGTCAGAACCGCGCTGAAAGCAATATGTAATGCGAGAAGCATCTAAGGTATCGCTGGTAGAATTAGACGTTAAAGTAGTAATAATTTGATTGCCTTCCGCATCTAAATTTTTAGACAAACGAAGTAAAGGAACAGCCGTGTTCCCCACGCTGCCCAGCGTACCTGCAATATAATCGACACGAGAAGCACTATTCATATCATTACGCAAAACGCGCAAAAAAGTGGACAAATTATTCCGCAGCATAACACGGCTGCGCCCGACGCCTGCTTCGCGGGAAGCTGCCCGCGTAAGCGAAGCCAAAGCCACGGCAATCAGGCCCATAATCATGACGGCCAACAGAATTTCCGTCAACGTGAACCCGCGTTTGTTCTGTACGCCCCTTTTTTTAATCCATGGAAAATACGTGTTTTTCATAAAGTAAACCCGTTGCAAGAAATATCAAAACTTACTTCGTATAAATTATGCGAAGAGGAAGATGTAGTCGTCCCCGTATAACTGCCGTCCGATCCGCGGGTGCGCATTAAATCGGCGCTGCGCGGCAGAACAGGATTTTTGGGCTTTACTGTATAAACAAAGTGAGAACGGTTTCTGTCACACAAAGGAGGCAACAAACATTCTATGTTATGCTCCACACCCGTTGCCAACGGAGACGAAGCGTCATACCCTTCACACAAAGGGCTGTCTACCGTGGTTTGAAGATCGCTGGAAAGATAATCTCGGTCGGAATAAATATAAACCTGCAGCAATTGACTGGCTTTTTCTACCGCCAGAGCCATTTCTTCACGCGTATCAGGCTGAGAGGTTTTGCGAGAAGTGCTTAACAGCACGGCAAAAGTGCCCGTTGCCACCAACGCAAGCAGTGTCAATGCAATAAGCCCTTCCAAAATTGTTACACCCTTTTTATTTTTGAGAAATTTTTTCATATTAAGTCCTATTCTTGATTATCCAAGACCTGCATATCTTGCCCAACTGACATAAAATACCCAGTCGTAGCTTTATACTTGCTGCCGGCGTTATCATCGCCCATAGCACCCACATATACGACGTTAGGCGGGTTGGAGCCCAAGGCGATGCAGGGTTGGGAACCAATGGGGCGCGATGTACCGCATAAAACAAAACTATAAGGCAACCCCGCAAAATCTTTCCAATCCAAAAAGCCACAGGCAAACAGCTGGCCCACGTCACTCACCGAACGTGCTCCCGGAATGCCGCTGGCGGCAATATTATCACACGTTACATGGCCATAAACGCTTTCTTCCGGGCTGGAAGAAAATCCTCCCGCCACATCGGAGCCTTTTGTGTACTGATAATAAGAACGCCGTGCCTCCGCCAATTTGCGCAAAGCGGCTTTGGCTTTGGCATTATACACATCATAACGCACAGAACGTATGGCCGGCACCGCAAAACTGATAATTAATGCAATGACCAGCAATACAAATAAAATTTCCATCAAGGTAAATCCTTTTTTCATACACTGCCGCCTTTATGAAGTATATTCCTGACCGCCATTGCGGGCAAAGAAACAATAAACATAAGATAAATATTTTCCGGGCACTTTTGCCCCACTTTTTACATTTACGCAGGCAAGCGGCTTACGCGAGTCCAGCGTTTTATTGCAAGGAGCCGAAGAAACCTGATCACACACATAGTAAGAAAAATATTCATTGCTCCAGTCCGAAGCGTCCAAATAGCCTAACGGAATTAAACAGGCAGCCGGAATGCTAATTTGGCTGGAAGGATAGACATCTGCGCAAGCGGTTGTGTTATACATTGCCTGTGGCGTAAAATGCACGGACGGATAATCCATATTAAACCGCTGCACCGCAACAGCTAAGCGGTCCGTATTGGCTTTTGCCTGTTCCCAACGGGTTTCAGCCACACCGGAACGATACGAGTTTGTAGCAAACACCACCATAATGCCAATAATGGTGGCCGCCACCAAAATTTCCACTAAAGTAAACCCTTTTGACCATTTATTTGTTTTCATAAGCTTTTCCATTAAAGGCCTTTATTTATTATTGAGAAACATTCCTTCTTTGTCAAGGCAAACCCGTTTTTAAGCGATTACTTCTTGGCAGAATTGTGCAAAATACCGCTGCGGTCCACCCAGGCACACCCATATTCCGATATTAGATTAGAACCGCTCATGCAGGCCCATGCCCCACTGGGAATGCCGCAGCTTGAGCCACAATTCGCTGTGGCCACAGAGCTTAAGTTAAAGGTGTATCCCTGATAAGTTCCATTGTTAAAAGGAATATCCCCCAAATATTTATGGCACTGCAAATAGGCCAGCACCGTAGAAGGCATTGGGGTTTGCGGGCAACTGCTCCAGGTAGCATTGGCTGTAACGGTAGCGGAATAAGTCGTAGTCGGGAATTCTTCATGCAAAATTTGCGCCGCAGAGGCCATTTCCATCAACACGCCGACGGCTGCCAAATAGCGGTTGCGGTCCTGGGCTTTGCGATAGGCCGGAACGGCAAACATGGTAACCATAACGGCAATAAGCACCACGATAAGCACTTCAAGTAGCGTAAATCCTTTGCACGAAAACAAAGAAGGCTTTTTCCCCTTGTTAGCAAACATAATCCCCCTCCTCTGCCTTATTGGCCGCCGATCTGCGAAAGTTTGAAGATCGGCAGGAAAATGGACGCCACAATAATACCGATCAACACACCGACGCCCACCACCAAAATGGGGTCAATAACGGCGGAAAAACGGGCAATAAACTGGTCTACGTTATCGGCGTAAAACTTAGACAGTGTGGAAATAATGCTAGGCAATTTACCGGATTCTTCACCCATCAGCATCATTTCCGTCATCAGCCCGGGGAATACGCCGGCTGCACGGAACGAGTCTGAAATAGAACGCCCGGCCGCCACGTCCGCTTTGGCTACACGCAAAGCGTTTTGAATAATTACGTTGGTGTTAAAAGACTCTTCCAACACCACAATAGCATTCAAAATCGTCACACCGCTTCTAAGCAGCGTAGCCAAGGTGGTCAACATGCGGGAATAGTAAATGTTGCGCAAAAAGTTACCAAACAAAGGCACAGAGAGCAGAAAAGAATGCCAGCGTTTTTTGCCTTCCGGTGTTTTGATATAAAACCGAAAGCCCATGATAAGAACCACCATGCCGACAATAAGCAAAATACCATGGTTTACAAAGAAACCAGATACTGCCAAAACCATGACGGTAATCATAGGCAACTCAATATTGAAATCTTTAAAGATTTGGGCAAAGGTAGGCACAATACCCAAAATAAAGTAAATCAATACACCCACGGAGGCCACCATCAAAATGGCAGGATAGGTAATAGCCGTAATGATTTTGCTTTTCATGGCTTCCTGCGTTTTGATGTACAAGGCAATTTGCCCCAGGGTTTCGGCCAATTGCCCGCCCACTTCACCGGCCTGCACCAAAGACAGCCAGATGTTGTTGAACGTTTTGGGGTGCCGGGCCAAGGCCGAATGCAACGAGTTACCGCCGGCAATGTCTTTAGCCACTTGGTTCAAAATGACCCCTAAACGCGGGTTGGAAGAATATTCGCTCAGCAAGGCGATGGCGCGCACCAACGGCACACCGCCGGCAATCAGCGTAGAAAGCTGCTCAGCAAAGAAGGCCAGCACATGCCCGGGCACTTTGCCGCCCACTTTTTTGCGCCCGGCCGTTTTGCCAAACAGCGTGTTGGCGCCTTCGCGCACTTCCAAAATAATAAACCCTTTATTTTGAAGCGCAAAAATCACGCGTTCACGGCTTTAAGCCGTGATGCTGGCTTTGAGCGTCTTGACCGATCCGTCTTTGACTACATAACTGTCTTTTTGCATAAAACCCCTTATTCATCATCGGTCGTGATGTTCAAGATTTCATCTACGGTTGTTAAACCCTTTACTACTTTTCTCCAACCGTTACCGCGCAGGTTTAAAGCCCCGCTGCGGTTCATTGCTTTTCTCATTTCAATCAAATCCTGCGTTTTGTAAATGATGTTGCGCACTTCTTCGTTAATTCTATACACTTCGTAAATAGCACGTCTGCCCAAAAAGCCCGTTCCTACGCATTTGGGGCAGCCGACCGCTTTGTAAAACGTCCACGTATTTACGTCTCTGGGGTTAAAGCGGCCTTCTTTTAAAATCTTGGTGATTGTGGCCGGATCCGGCTGATAGGGCACTTTGCAGTATGGGCACAACACACGCACCAAGCGCTGAGCAGCCACCAAGGCCAAAGAGCTGGAAAGCAGGAAAGGCTCCATGCCCATATCAATCAAACGGGGAATGGCGCCCAAGGCATCGTTGGTGTGCAAGGTGGAAAGCACCAAGTGACCGGTCAAAGCGGCTTTCAGGCAGGCTTCGGCGGTTTCGTTGTCGCGCACCTCCCCCACCAGAATAACGTCCGGGTCTTGACGCAAGAACGAACGCAACCCTGCGGCAAAGGTAAGCCCGATTTGCGGTTTCACCTGCACCTGGCTGATACCGGCCAGTTTGTATTCCACCGGGTCTTCCAACGTCATAAAGTTCAGTTCCGGCGTGCGAATGGTGGTCAGCACCGCGTTAAGCGTGGTAGATTTACCCGAACCGGTAGGCCCCGTCAAGAAAATCAGTCCGTGCGGCAAATGGGAAGCTTCCAAAAACGCTTTTTTCTGTTCCGGTTCAAAGCCCAGTTTGTCCACATTCATTTCGCCCGTGCCGCGGTCCAAAATACGAAGCACCAGCTTTTCACCATATACGGCCGGGCAGACAGACACACGGACTTCAATGGTGCGGTTTTGATACTTAATACTGAAGCTGCCGTCCTGCGGCAAACGTTTTTCGGCAATATCCAACTTGGACAAAATTTTAATACGAGAAATAATAGCCGCCACGGAATCTTTGTTTGGCGGAGTGCGTTCATACAAAGAACCGTCAATACGGAAACGCAAGCTGACGCGTTCATCAAACATTTCCAAGTGAATATCAGACGTACGTTCGGAAATAGCCTGCTTTAAAATGGCGTTTACCAGTTTAATGTATTGGGAGCTGTTGGCAGAAGATTTATCCAAATCCAAGCTGCCGGCTTCAATTTGCACGTCTTCGTCGTTAGCCGTGATGGCTTCTTTAGAAGAGCCCGTTTCGTTGACAACTTCGTCCAACAGGTTTTTATGGCCGTAAAAGCTGTCCACTACCGCCAAAATTTGGCTTTTGCTGGCGATAAACGGCTGCACTTCTTTGCCCGCCATCATGCGGATATTGTCTATCAAAAACAGGTTGGACGGGTCATACAGGGCCACGGCCAATTCATTGTCTTCAATAAACAGCGGTACGACCAAATTTTCACGCGCAAATTTTTCGGGAATAATTTTTTGCAAATTTTGTTCCCGTTCCGGGATTAAAATACCGTTTTCTTTGGAAGCGTAAGGGAGAGAAAAATGTTTAGCCAGAGCGGCCGTCACTTGTTCTTCCGTTGCAAAGCCAAACAATACCACCGCTTCTGCCAATGTGGTATTATTTTGCCGCGCATACAATTCCGCTCTTTTTAATTGCTCTTGTGTCAGCGTGCCTTGTTCTACTAAAATTTCACTTAATTCTTTTGCCATTTTTCTTTCCTTTACACTCTCATCAAACGCCTTTTTGCCGCTTGCCCCCTTTTTTTGAAGAAAGGGGGCAAGCAAAAACAATCACACCAAGCCCGCTTCTTTATTCAGCCAAAATCGTCGGCGTAATAAAGATGACCAAGTCGGTCGTGTTTTTAGAAGTGCTGCGGCTGGTGAACAACCAACCCAATATGGGGATATCACCCAAAAGGGGCACTTTGCGGGTCTGGTCCGTCTCACGGGAGGTGAGCAAACCGCCGATAACTACCGTCTGCCCGTTTTTCACACGTACCAACGTGGAAGCGGCACGCGTGGTGGTATCTTTGGTGTTATCAAAACCGGAGCTGACCAAGTCAGAGTAAGAAGGCTGCACATACAGCGTTACATAGCCTTCACGGTTTACCTGCGGGGTAACCTGCAAGGTCAAACCCACACGTTTTCTTTCCGCACCGGCCACCGTCAAGGTGTTATCGCCGCCGCCGGACTGAGACTGCGTGAAACCGACCGTAGCGTCCGTAGAGGTGGTAATCGTAGCGGTTTTGTTGTTCAAGGTTACCACTTTCGGTTTACCCAAATATTTGGCTTCACCGCGGGTAAGCAAGCTCTTAAGAATAATCTGGAAAGCGGAGAAATCCAACACACCGCCTTCGCTTTCATTCTCGCTGGAAGAAGAAGAGCTGCTGCTGGAGGAAGACCCCGTGCCGGTATCGTTCAAATCGTCATTGCTGGGGAAGATCCAATCCCAACCGTGCAATTTGTTGCCGGTGGTGCCATAGCCGCGCATAAAGTCAGAGGTAATTTCACGTTTCGGCCCAGTGAAAGAAACCAAAGTACCGTCCGTGCCACCATATTCAAAACCAATGGTCAACCCGCTGGTTTTGCTGACTTCCACAATTTGCGCTTCAATCAAAATCTGAGGCGGTTTAATATCCAACTCAGCCAGGATGTTTTCAATTTGAGGGAAAACTTCCGGCACATCGGTTACGATTAATTTATTGGTTCTGGGATCCACCGCAATGCGGCCCACAGGAGAAAGCATGCTCTTTACAATGCCGATAATTTCGGCCGTACCGGAATATGCATCTCCGCCGGAGTTTAACGAGCTGCCCGTTCCCCCCAACCCGGTATCCGAGTAAGAAGAAGAAGAGTAGCTGTTGCCCAAGCTAGAACCCGTGGTGGACACGTCCTGCGGCATAATGCTGTTGAGCTCGCTGGAAGGAGAGCCAATCGCCTGCAGGGAAATATAGCTAAGGGTATAAATTTTGGTAATCGTATCCGGCGCGTCGTTGGAACGCTTGGTCACGACGTAGCTGTCGCTTTTGCCAATGCGCTGATAAGTCAAACCATGTACGCGCAGCAAAGTATCCAACGCTTCACGGACCGTTACTTTCGTAAGCGAAGCCGTCACCTTTTTATTGGCAAATTCTTCGCTCATAATAAAGTTAATCCCGGCCTGCGTGGTAATGCTGTTTAAAAAAGCAGAAATAGGTACGTTAGATACGCGAATGGACACCTTGCGGTCTAACGGAGAAGATACTTCCGCTTCCTTATACAGTTCAGGTTCCCCGGATAACTTTACGGTTTCCTCAGCCATAATGGTGGTAGCTTCGGCCACGGCATTTTGTGCCGCAACGGGCACGGCCGGCGTGGCTGCCATCAACAAAGCCAGAAAAACTCCTAACCGATGTTTCATCTATCCTCCTGTGTGTAAACAACAAATGATTTTACTTCAAGTCTACTTTCTTTGTAAACTGTTGACCTTTATACGTAAATACAACCGAATCCGGCAAAACTTTTACAATGCGGGCACCATACACACTCTTGCCAACGGAGTAAATACGGTTGCCGATAAACACTTCTTGGCCGATAATGCCGCTTACGCGGATTTTGCCGCGCACTTCGCGCGAAGGGTCACGCAAACGTTCCAGCTCCAATTGGCGCTGGCGTTCCAATTCGGCCAAGCGGCGTCTTTCTTCCGCCAACTTGCGCTGGCGTTCGGCTTCCAAAGCGCGCAGGCGTTCTTCTTCCCGATGTTTCAGCAACAACGTATCGTCCGGCGAAAGCGTCGGATCGCGGTCCGTAGGCGGGTTATACTGCACCAACTTTTGCTGCGGCTTGGCAGCATTGTCGGCACCGGTTGCCGTTTGCTGCGCCAAAGGCTGCGCGGCAACGGCCGCTTGATTAGCCTCCGCCGGCGTCGCCGCATTTTGTGCGGGGACTGCAGCATTGGCCGCCACTTCCGTCGGCGCAACAGCTACCGGCTGAATTTGCTGCTGCGGTATTAAATTTTCGACTTCAATTTGCTCCGTATTGACCTTGTTTACCGTATTGGTAACCGGGGGCATAGCCTGCTTGGAAACCGCCGTTTTGGGGGCAGAAGCCTTTTTGGTTGCAACGGTTTTTTTAGCCGCCGTTTTGGGGGCGGAAGCAGCTTTTTGCTGTGCGGCAGCCGCCGCCACTGTTTGTGCAGGTGCTGGCACAGCAGGGGCCGCAAC
>CALUQA010000057.1 GCA_944322775.1 uncultured Elusimicrobiales bacterium | reverse complement strand
CAGTATGACAAAGTGATAAAATATAATAACAACCCGCCCAGCAACATTACGTCCAATTGGACGGAAATCCCTTTTATGACGGCCGTGGTGCAGGGCTTTGTAAGCGATATTGCCGCCGCCAGGCTGGCCTATCGCACCAAATGGGTAACACCCTATGCGGTGTATTCGCGCTACCGCTATTTGGTAAACAGCGACCATACGGTTTCCGTGGCAGGGGGGCTTGCGCTTCACTTGGGGGAAAGCACCATCAGCGGCGGGGTGGAAATTTTTGAGCAGAACAGAGAAGAAAACCGCAAAACGTATTTCTTTATGTCTGCCAGTACGGAATTTTAATAAACGGGGTTTATATGCCTAAAAACGACAATACGCCGGTTTTGCATTGCAATATAGATGAAAAAGCTTTTTCGCGCGCCATGTTTTTGTGCCGCTTTTTTACGGGCGTCACACTGGTATATTTTGCGCTGGGCAGTTTGTTTTATTGGCGCGAGTTCTTGGTCAATGTGGCCGCGATGGGCTTTCCTTTTGCGGTGGCGACGGCCTTTTTTATCGCCGCGGCTGAGCTGTTTTTGGGCCTTTTTTTGGTGCTTGGCTGGCACACGCGCCTGACGGCGCTGGCCGCTTTGCCGCTGGCTTTGATATGTGCTATCATATTTTTCGCGGGGGATTATAACAAGGCCTTTGTGGCCGTATGTATTCTTTTATTTGCTCCGCTCTGCACGCTGTTTTTGCTGGGCCCGGGCATGATTAGCCTGGACTATAAACGCAGCCTGCGTGCGGCCCGCCGTTTTTTTAGAGGTTAACCCATGAGTCAAAACACCCCCTATGTCAGTCTGGCCAACAAATACCGCCCGCAACGCTTTGAGGATTTGGTCGGCCAGGAAAGTATTTCCAAAACATTACAAAACGCCTTAAAATTGGGACGCATTGCGCATGCCTATTTGTTTTACGGCCCGCGCGGCTGTGGCAAAACCACCACGGCGCGCATTTTGGCCAAAGCCTTAAACTGCACCGGCAACGGCAATGATAAACCCACGGCCGAACCGTGCGGGCAGTGCCCCCAGTGCCGCGAAATTGCCCAAAGCGCCGATATGGACGTGCTGGAGCTGGACGCCGCGTCCAACACCCAGGTGGAAAAAGTGCGCGAAGCTATCATAGACACCGTGGCGCTGGCCGCTTCACGCGACCGCTATAAAGTGTTTATCTTGGACGAAGTACACATGCTTTCGGCCAGTTCTTTCAACGCGCTTTTAAAAACCATTGAAGAGCCGCCCCAGCATGTGGTCTTTATTTTGGCCACCACCGAAAAGCACAAAGTGCCGGCCACCATTGTCAGCCGCTGCCAAACGTTCCGCTTCCGTCCCATGACCAGCGACGAAATAACCAATCACCTGCTGGACTTGGCCGAAGCCGAAGGCTTGGACTTGACCGAAAAAGCCGCGCGCATTATTGCCAAAAACGCCGGCGGCGCCATGCGCGACGCTTTGACGCTGATGGACAGAGCCATTGCCTATTCCGACGGTAAAATTGACGAAAAACTGGTGGGCGAAATGCTGGGCCTCACCCCGCAGGATTTGCTGGCCAAAACCATTTTGGCCCTGGTGCAAAAAGACAGTGCCTCGTTGCATGAAGTGTTTGAAACACTGCGTGCCGAAGGGTTTGACGCCAATGCCTTCTTGAAAGATTTAAAAAATGCCCTGGGCGATTTATTCTATTTTTCGTTAAAACAGGGCACGGCACCTTTTGACGGGGCCGAACAAATTACGGCGCAGGCTTCGGCGGGGCTGTTGGCGGCGCTTTCGCGCAAAGTCAACAAACTGGCCGAAGAAGTTAAATTTTCAGACAATGCCTTAATCAGCGCCGAAGTGGGCCTGTTTACCGTCATGGACAGCTGCTTTGACGTAGAAGGATTTATCCGCCGTTTGGAAGCGCTGGAACGCGGGGAAAACGGCTCCTCTGCCGTACCGCCCTCTTCCGCCGTGCGCGGGCAGAGCCAAGCGGCTTCCGCCCCCAAAACGGCCGCGCCTCACCGCACGATGAATGCCTCGGCCGCCGTGCAGCATGCAGCCCCCAAAGCAGAAGAAAAACAGTTGCCAAAGGCAGATTTTGCTTCTTTTAAACCGGCCGCTTCTGCCGCGCCAGCGCCGACGCCTGCCGTGCAAACGGCGCCCAAGCCGGCCGCGGTTGCTGCCCCTGCGGCTTCCGCCCCCAAAGAAGTGATTGCGGACAACCGCCGCCTGTGGGACGCTATGCTTAAAGCCTTTGAACCCAGCCCCTTTGTCTATGACGTAATGACCAACTGCTCCGTGCATTTTGAAGGGGATAACTGGACCATCGGCTTTGGCAAAGATAAAGAGTTTTATAAAATCCCGGCGCAAAATAAATTGGCCGATTTGGAAAAAATGGCTTTTAAGTTGGGTTCGCGGCGCATTAAATTTAGCATTGCCGTGCAAAATGCCCCGGCTGCTGCCAAGGCGGCTGCTTCGCCTTCGGTGGCTTCGGCCCCTGCCAAAGCAAACAAGGCCGCCATTAGCGACGAAGAACCCTTTGTAAAGGCCGATTTTTCTGCCGACATAGAGCCGCAGGCTTCTTCGCAAAAAGTGCCGGAAGAGCTGAAAGGCATTTTGGACGTAATCGGCGGGGAAGTGCTTGCTTAATATGAAAAGTTTGGACCGTTTGGTGCGCGCTTTACGCAGACTGCCCGGGGTTGGCCCGCGGCAGGCGGAACGGTTTGCGGCGTATTGGTTGCGCGCGCCGCAGGGCGAGGTGGAGGAGTTTGTTTCCGCCGTGCTGGGCATGAAGCAGGACGTAAAACTTTGCCGCATTTGCCACGCTTACAGCGAGCAGGACGTGTGCGAAATTTGCGCCGACCCGGACCGCGACCAAACCGTCATTTGCGTGGTGGAAGACCCGCAGGATATTGAATCCATAGAAAAAACGGGCGCTTTTAAAGGGCTTTATCACGTGTTGCACGGTTCCATTTCCCCCATGGAAGGGCGCGGCGCCGAACAGGTGAAAGTAAAAGAACTTTTGGCCCGCGTGCAAAACGCCAATCCCCCCATAAAAGAAGTCATTTTGGCCACCGACCCCGACACGGAAGGCGAAACCACCGCCCTGTATTTGGCGGATTTGCTGCACGGGTTGGTGGAAAAAGTCACCCGTATCGGCTATGGCGTGCCGCTGGGCGGCGACATTGATTATATCGATGAGATGACGCTGGGCTATTCGCTTAAAGGCCGCACCAAAATGTAAATGCATTACAGTTATTACAAAAGGCTTCTTTTGTTGCTGTTGGTGTTGTATGTGGCGCTGCTAAGCTGTTTTTACCGGCCGGCGCCTTCTTCCAACGACGTTTACCATAAAATCCCCTTAAAAACAGTTACCCTGACGGGCAAAGTGGTGTCTTTCCCGGTGCTTAAAAAGAACGGCTACAATGCCGTGGTGAAAGTGCTTGCCGTAAACGGAGAAAAAACCGGCGGCTATGTGTATGCCCGCTTTAAAGAATATACGCCTGCCTGGCATGAAACCCTGCAGCTGCAGGGGCGCTTAAAAAAGCCCTATTCCATTGCCATGCTGGGCAATTTTGACTGGGGCGCCTATTTGGCCACCCAGCATATTTTTACGGAAATGGCGGTGTCTTCTGCTCAGCAGAAAGCGCCGCCTTCTTTTTTCTTTTGGGCCATTGCCGCCGTGCGGGCAGATATTTTGAAGGTATTTGAGCAAAATTTCCCGCGCAATTTGGCGGCCATAGCAGGCGGCGTGCTGCTTGGGGAACGCGGGGAAATAGACGGCGGCCTGTACAGCGACTTTCAGGACAGCGGCGCCATACACCTGCTGGTGGCCTCCGGCGGCAATGTGGGGTTTGTAACGCTTATTGTGTTTGCCTTTTGCGCGCTTTTTGGGGCGGGGCGCAAAAAGACGGTGGTGCTGGCGCTTGTTATTGCCGGCGTGTATACGCTGATTGCCGGGGCTGACGCACCGCTGGTGCGCGCTTATTTTATGACGGTCTGCGCGGTAACGGGGTATTTGCTGCACCGCAACAGCGGGGTATTTCAAGGGCTGATTATTTCTTGTTTTGTTATTTTGCTTTTCAACCCGGCTTCTGTGTTTGAAACGGGGTTTGAAATGTCTTTTTTGGCCACGCTGGCCATCATTGTTTGTTTAAACACCTATCAATTGCCGGCCGCCTGGCCGCGGTGGGTCAAGTTTTTCGTGCAGATTTTTATGGCTACGCTTTGCACGCAGCTGGTGCTTTTGCCGGTGTTTACCAATGTGTTTTTTAAAGTGTCTTTTGCGGGGCTTTTGTCGAACATGCTTTTGGTGCCGCTGGCTTCGCTTTTAATGGGGCTTAGCTTTGCCTATTATGTGTTTTCGCTTTTGCATATGGGGTTTGTTTTGCACGCGCTTACGCAGGGCACGCTGTGGACGTTTGAACAGCTGGTGCGTTTTTTTGCGTCTTTCCCGTTTTCTTCCGTCACGGCGGCGGCTTGGCGACCCGGGTGGATAGTGAGCTATTATACGGGGCTGTTTTTGCTTTTTAATTTGCCGCAAAAAATATTTGTGCGGCGCATATGGAAATACGCCCTGGCCGTTATGGTGCTGGCGCCTGCGGTGCAGTATCTCTTTTTTAATCCGCCCACGGTGTGGCTGCTTAACGAATGGAACAAAAACGCCGTTTTGGTGCGCCTGCCCAACGGCAGCCGCCTGCTGTTTGGCGCCGCCATAGACGGGGATAAACTTTCCCGTGCCGTGCTGCGCAGCGGCGGCACACAACTGGACGCCGTGTTTATCAGTGAAGATGCCGCCAAGCAGACAAAAGAAATTAAAGAACTGCAAAAGCAAATTACCGTCAAAAAAGTGGTGCTGCCTTTTGCCGATGTTTGGCCCGGGGAAGAAATAACCGTGCGCGGCACGCAGGTGCGTGCGGAGTGGGGCCTGCTTAAAAACCGCCAGGGTGCCTTGTGGCGCAACCGCGGCTACAGCGGCGGCAGGGACAGCCTTTCTTACACCGTCACAAACAAAGATTTGTCTTTCACCGTTTCGGCCAATGGCCGCTTTATAGAACAAAGTGGCGTTACATTTGACAACAAACGCAATGCTACGCAAACGCTGCATTTGTAATATAATATAAAGGCACGCCAGAAAGGAGTTTTTATGGACGAAAAAGAATTGCAAATGCACAAAAAATTTTTGCGCGAAGCCGTAAACCTGGCCCGTGAAAACATGTCTACCGGCCGCGGCGGTCCGTTTGGCGCGGTGATTGTCAAAGACGGGCAAATTATTGCGCGCGGCTGCAACCAGGTGTTGGGCAGCAAAGACCCCACCATGCATGCCGAGGTGGACGCTATTCGCACCGCCTGCAAAAAATTAAATAATTTTGAACTGAAAGACTGCGTGATTTATTCTTCCTGCGAGCCCTGCCCCATGTGTCTGGGTGCCATTTATTGGGCGCGCCCCAAAGCGTTGTATTTTGCCGCAGACCGCCACACGGCGGCGCGCCACGGCTTTGACGATAAGTTTATTTACGACGAAATCGCCAAAGACACTTCCGCGCGGAGCATTAAAACCGTGCGCATAGAATTGGAAGACAACGAAGAGCCCTTTGAACTTTGGGACAAAAAAGAAGACAAAATTGCTTATTAATTTTGCCGCAGTACATGCAAAACCCCGCCTGCAAGCGGGGTTTTGTTTTGCCAAAATGCGGGACGTTAAACAGGCATGCGGCCCGTTGGTTTTTTAAGTGCGCATAATATGTCGGCCGCCGAGGTTTGTGCCTGCTGTGCGGGGCTGAACAAAAACAGCCACGCGATCAGCTCGGCGATGTCTTCGGTGCCGAATGGACTGCCAAAGCTGACAAAAATGCTTCTGTCGTGCGCGCGTGCCTGTTCGGCCAGTTGTTGTTTTTCTTCGGCTGACAAATTGATGTGTCCTTTAAATGCTTTGTAGTTTGAAAAAGACACCGCCACCAGCGTATGCGTTTTGTGGGGTTGACGGCTGACGCGTATGCCGCGCTTTTCCAGCGCGTGCAAAAAAGCTTGCGCGGCAAAGGCTTCTTCGTTGCCCAGCTCCAAATAATCTATTTCGTCCCCCGCGTGCAAGGCAAGCGTTTGCCCCTGCCACACGGCACAGGCGGCGGCATAGGTTTGGTTAAATTGCGCCGCGGGCAACCCCGTGTTTTTTACTTGCGGGTGGTGCAAAATAAGCGCGTCCTGCAAAGCGGTGGACTGGCGGATTATTGCTTCCAGCCCGGGTTGCGTTGGCAAAAAGTCCGAAAGGCCCACCGCGTCCGTGGCCGAAAGCAAAATGTGCGCCCCGGCGTGCAAGGCGTTTAAAGCCGTTTGGTGCACGTCCCCGGTCGATTTCATATTCAGTGCGTCGGTAAGTATCAGCCCCTTAAAACCCAGTTGTTCTTTTAAAAGGCCCGTCAGCACCGCGCGGGACTGGCTGGCCGGCAGGGTTTTATCCAGCGCCGGCACAAACAAATGCCCCGCCATTACGCTGTTTGCCTTGGCCAGTGCCAGGCGGAAAGGGATTAACTCCTGCGCCTGCAATTGCTGCAAGCTGCGCGTTAAAACGGGCAATGCCAGGTGAGAGTCTGTCTTGGTGCTGCCATGGCCCGGAAAGTGCTTTATGCTGTTTAATACGCCGCCGTCATTAAGCCCTTGGCACAAGGCCGCGCCCAAACGCCCCACGGCGTCGGGGTCGGCGCCAAAAGAGCGGGTGTTGACGATGGGGTTTTGCGGCTCGTTGCATAAATCCAGCACGGGGGCAAACACCCAATCCACCCCCACGCGGCGCGCCTCGTGCGAGAGCGTAAGGCCCTTTTGATAGGCCGTTTCTTCGCTACCTGCGGCGCCTATGGCCAGGTTGGAAAGCACCCAATCTTCCCCGTTTATCCAACGGCCTAGGCCGTCTTCATAATCGGCGCAGATAAACACATGCGGCAAGGGAGAAGCTTTTTTTAAGGCGTCTGTCAGTGCGGCAATTTCTTGGCGGGTTCCGCCGTAAATGCAAAAGCCGCCCGCGCCGCGCCGTGCCATTTCAAGCGCGTCTTCTGTTTTGCTTTTGCCAAACCAAAAACCCGGATAAATCAAACGGTTTATATTCATAAAATAATTTGCCCCAACAGACCGCTGCGCCGCGCGCCCGTGGCGGCCGGGCAGTGGTTGGTTTTTCCCTGCAAGGCCAGTGCCGCCATTAAGGCAAAGGCGGCGGCTTCTTTGGCTTGCGGGTCTATGCCCGCTTGGGCCGAGGTATGCACGGGCAGGCCGCTTAAGCGGCGCAAATTGGCAAGCAGCGTTTGGTTAAACGCGCCCCCGCCGGAGACGATAATTTCCCGCCGGCATTTGGCGGGCACAAAACGCCGTATGGCGTCTGCCACCGCCGCGGCGGTAAACAGATTAAGCGTGGCCAGCAAATCGGCCGCGTTTTTGGCGGAATAGACGGAAAAATAACGCGCCAAATAAGCGGGGCCAAAGTCGTTTTTGTCTAAACTTTTGGGCGGCTTTGCGTAAAATATTTTTGCTTTAAAAGGGTGTTTACCAGT
>CALUQA010000056.1 GCA_944322775.1 uncultured Elusimicrobiales bacterium | reverse complement strand
GAAGGCGAAAGCTTAAAAGTGGATATCCGCGCACCGCAGGGCTGCCAGCGCTATACGGGCCGCATGATACGCGGCGTGAAAAGTGCCGAGTCGCCCGAGCTGATTAAAGAGCGCCTTTCCGCCATGGGCCTCAACCCCAAAAATGCATTGGTGGACGTGACCAACTATGTGATGTTTGAACTGGGCCAGCCGCTGCACGCCTTTGACAGAAACGAAATCGACGGCGACACCATTGTGGTGCGCTGGGCCGAAAACGGCGAAAAATTTACCCTTTTGGACGGCCGCGAACTGACGCTGGACGACCACGCGCTGATGATTGGCGACGACAAAAAAGCCACCGCGCTGGCCGGCATTATGGGCGGCAAAAACTCCGGCATTAAAGACGACACCACCGATATTTTTATTGAGTCTGCCTATTTTGACGCCCCCGTCACCAACAAAACGTCCAAAAAATACGGCGTATCTTCCGACTCTTCCCAACGTTTTGAACGCGGGGCCGACATCGGCATAACCGAACTGGCGTTAAAACGCGCCACGGAACTTTTTGTGCAGGCCTGCGGCGGCACGCCCAGCCAAATACGCGACGTGTACCCGCAGCCCTTTGCCAACCCCGTCGTCACTTTTACGCCGGCGCAAATCAACGGCATTTTGGGCTCGGACATTGAAGAAAGCAAACTAAAAGACATTTTCTCCCGCCTGGCCCTGCACTTTGACGCCTCCGGCGACAAATGGACCTTTCAGGCCCCCACGCACCGGCGCGATTTAAACCACCGCTGGGACCTGGCCGAAGAGGCCGCCCGCTTTGCCGGGTTTGACTGCATTCCGGCCGGGGAGTCCCGCGCGTTTGTCGGCTTTACCGAAAACCCCAAAGGCGTGGACCTGCTGGAAATTTTCAGCCAAAAATTGGCCGGCCTTGGGTTCTTTGAATGCAAAAATATTGACTTCTTGGGCGAAAAAGAACTTAAAGATTTTGGCTTTGAACCCAAAAATGCCGTAAAAATCAAAAACGCCATGGCCAAAGGCTGGGATTATATGCGCCCGACCTTACTGCCCTCTTTGCTTAAAAATATCGCTTTTAACCAAAGCCGCGGCAACCACGATTTGGCCCTGTTTGAAGCCACCCGCACCTTCAGCCTCATCAAAGGCTTCCCCGCCGAGGCTTATACCGTCTCCGGCGTGCAGTGCGGCCGCTTGTGCCATACGCCCTTCTTTAAAGCCAATGGGGACAAGCCCGACTTCTATTTCTTAAAAGGCGTTATGCAAGACGTGCTGGGCTCTTTTGAAGGGGTGTCTTTTGTTCCTTCCCAAAAAGCGCCCGTATATATGCACCCCAAAATTTGCATGGACATTTTGGTCAACGGCAAAAAGGCCGGCGTTTTTGGCGCCGTGCACCCGCTGACGCTGAAAGCCTGCAACGTAAAAGAAAATGAAGTGTGGGCCTTTGAATTTTCGCTTAAACCGCTGGAAAAGGGTTTTTCCGCCCAGCAGTTTAAACCGGCCAAACCCGCACCGGCTTTCCCGCCGTCTTTGCGCGATTTGTCGGTAACGGTGGACAAAACCGTGCCGTACGCCCAAATCCAGCACGTGCTGCAGACCACGGCCCTGCCGGTGACGCTGCACTTTGACTTAATTGACCTTTACGAAGGCGAACACCTGCCGCAAGGCAAAAAGAGCGTTACGTTCACGCTGGCATTTTCCGCACCGGACCGCACGCTTAAAGACGCCGAAACGGACGCCGCCTTTAAAACCTTGCTGGACAACCTGCACCAAAAAGTAGGGGCCGAACTGAGATAATATGCAAGAAAAGCTCAAGCAGTTGGAACTTTTGGTCACGCAAGCCGCTTCCCGCCTGCAAACCATGCAGAGCGAGAACGCGGCCCTGCGCCAAAAACTCCGCCTGCAAGAGGAGCACATCGCGCGGCTTAAAGAAAGCGAAAGCGAACTGAAAGCCTTGCGCGAATGGAAGAAAAACACCGTCAGCGTGCTGAAAAAGCTGGAAACGCGCCTGGATAAAGAAATCGCGCGCGCCCAGCAACAGCAAAAAGACGATTTTGAATAAATCCTATGGCAAAAAACACCGTCAGCGTAGAAATAAAAGGCATTCCGCTTGAAGTGGAAATCAAGGATTTAGGCTATGTGGAAATAGCCGACCTGGCCGCCCAAGTGGAAAAAGAAATGCGCCGCCTGCAAGACGAAGAAGAAATTATAGACACCCTCAAACAGGCCATGACGGTGGCGCTGGAATTTGCCGCGCAGGCCTATTTGAAAGGCTTGGCCGAAGGCGGCAAACAGAAAGAGGACGAAGCACGCGTGGACCAGCTGATAAACAAACTGCAAAGCACGCTGCACACGCCGCAAAAATAAAGGCAGGCCTTTATGCAAGATGATTTCATGCCGCTGGCCGCACGCCAGGCGCCCAAACAAATAGAAGATTTTGCCGGCCAGCCCCATTTGCTGGGGCCGGGCAAAATGCTGCGCCGCCTGCTGGAAACAGACACCTTAAAGTCGGCCGTGTTTTTTGGCCCGCCGGGCTGCGGCAAAACCGCCACTGCGCGCTATGTAGCCAGCCGCACGCAGGCCTATACGGTGGAGCTTAACGCCGCCTCGGCCGGCGTGGCAGACCTTAAAAAAGTGCTGACCGAAGCTAAAGAACGCATGCGCACGCCCACCTTTGGGGAGCGGCGCACCCTGGTTATTTTGGACGAAATCCACCATTTTAACAAACCCCAGCAGGACGTGCTTTTGCCCAGCGTGGAACGCGGCGATATTATCCTTATCGGCATCACCACCGAAAACCCTTATTTTTACATCAATAACGCGTTACTTTCGCGCTTTTCCGTTTTTGAGTTTAAACCGCTGGCAGACGAAGATTTAAAAAAGATTTTAGACCGCGCCGCCCAAAAAGAAAACGTCGCCCTTACCGATGAGGCCGCGCAGTATTTTATCA